>DATLZD010000001.1:0-33879 GCA_035574155.1 Dehalococcoidia bacterium
AGGCCAGGGGTATCTGGGCCCGCCGTAGGACCCTCTCCCAGTAGCGCATCAGGTCCAGGTGGGTGATGAACCGGACGCTGTCGCCGCGCACGAAGGTGGCCCGTAGCCGCTGGACGGTCACGGACTGGCCTCCTGGCCTGGAGTGGTGCCCAGTTTGGTCACCGTCACCTCTTCTATCTTGCGGCCCGACATGCGGGTGACGGTGATGCGCAGGCCGTTGTAGACGAACTGCTCCCCCTGGCGGGGGACGCGGCCCAGGTGGTCTAGGACGAAGCCGGCCACCGTCTCGTAGTCGCCCTCGGGCAGGTTCAGGCCCAGCTCCTGGTTGGCGTCGTCTATGGACATGCCCCCGTCCAGGCGGTAAGTGCGCTCGTCCACGGTCACGAACTCCTGCTGGGCAGGGCGCAGCTCGTCGCTGACCACCCCCACCAGCTCCTCCAGCAGCATCTCCAGGGTGACCACGCCGGCGGTGCCGCCGAACTCGTCCACCACCACCGCCATCTGCTGGCCCGAGCGCTGCATCTCCCAGAAGAGGTCGCCCACCCGCTTGCTCTCGGGCACGAACAGGGCAGGGCGCATGCACCAGTCGATGGAGCTGTCGGGGCTAAGCTCCTCTTGGGCCAGGCCCTTGAGGACGTCCTTGATGTTGACGATGCCCACCACATTGTCCACCGAGCCTTCGTAGACGGGGAAGCGGCTGTGGGGCCTCTCCACGAAGAGGCGATAGAACTGGCGGACCGTCATACCCCGCTCCAGCCAGACCACCTCGGTGCGGGGCACCATCACCTCCCGGACGCGTCGTTCGCCGAAGCGGAACACCCGCTCCAGGAGCAGGGCCTGCCGCTCCTCCACCGCCTCCTCCTCGGCGGCGATGTCGATGAGGGTGCGCAGCTCCGCCTCGGTGACGGTGGGGGTCACGCCCATTCTCTGGCCCAGCAGCAGGCGCGAGACCAGGGCAGGGGCCGCGGCCAGGGGCACCACCACCGGCCGCAGCAGCCAGAGGAGGGCCGCCACCGGCCGGGCCATGATGAGGGGGAAGCGGTCGCCGGCATGGGCGGCCAGCACCTTGGGCAGGACCTCCCCCAGCATGGCCAGCCCCACCGTCATCACCCCTGTGCCCAGGGCTAGGCCCCACACGCCGCCCACCGCCTGAGCGGCGATGAAGCTGCCGGCGGTGGAGGCCACTACCACCGATAGGTTCTGGAGGACGACGATGAGGGTGAAGAAACGTTCCTTGGCCTGTTGCAGCCGGTAAAGGGCGGCCGCCGACCGGCTCCCCTGCTCCATCAGGTGGCGGACGCGGATGCGATTGGCGCCCACCACGGCGATCTCGATGGCGTTCACGAGGGAATAGGCCAGGATGGCCACGGCGAAGGCGATGCCGGCCAGGTGGACGGGGACTCCCGTAACCTCCAGGGCGTCCGTCTGGGGCGGGGGCGACTGCCAGGGATGGGACGGGACGAGGTTAACGTCCATGGCGGGCGCCTTGGGACGCTGGCGTCGCTAGCGGGCCGGGGACGAGGGCCTCTCGGCCAGGCGGCGGGCCGCCGTGTAGGGGTCCAGCTCTCGCCGGGCCACCGCCGCGATCATCTCCTCCAGCCTGCCGTCCTCCTGGGCCAGGCGCAGGGCCTCCTCCCACAGGTGTCCGAAGAGGGCATACATCAGGCGGCGGCGGGCCCGTTCCCGCAGCGACTGCTCGCTGGCGGCGGCCGTCGCCAGGTGACGGCGGTGGGCCTCGATGGCGTCCGCCAGCTCGGCCACGCCATCGCCTCGGATGGCCACCGTGCGCACGATGGGCACCCGCCAGCCGTCGTCCTTGTCCAGATTGACGAACTCGGCCAGCTGGTTGGCCAAGATGTCGGCCCGCGGCAGGTCGGCCTTGTTGACCACCAGGATGTGGGCGATCTCGAGGATGCCGGCCTTTATGGCCTGCACCTCGTCGCCCGTGCCGGGGACAGTCACCACCAGCACGGTGTGGGCAGCGTCCATGACCTGGACCTCGTCCTGGCCTGCCCCCACCGTCTCGACGATGATGGCGTCGGTGCCGCAGGCGTCCAGCACCGTGACCACGTCCATGGTGGCGGGGGCCAACCCCCCCAGGGCGCCGCGGCTGGCCATGCTGCGGATGAAGACCCCCGGGTCCGAGGTGAGGGCCTGCATCCGCACCCGGTCCCCCAGCAGGGCCCCCTGGCTGAAGGGGCTGGTGGGGTCCACCGCCACCACCCCCACGGTGCGGCCCCGACGGCGCAGCTCCTGGGCCAGGGCGAAGATGAGGGTGCTCTTGCCGGAGCCGGCGGCACCGGTGATGCCCACCACGTGGGCCCGTCCGCTACGCGGGTAGAGAAGGCGCAGGGCCTCGCGGCCCTCGGGATAGCCGTTCTCCACCAGGCTCAGGAGGCGACTGAGGCTGCGGCGGTCGCCCGCCAGGGCCTTCTCCACCAGCTCGGGGACAGCCTGGCTCAAGGCCTCACTCCCGCCCCGCGGGGGCGGACGTTGCGGCGCACCCATTCCACTATCTCGGTGGTGGGGGTGCCTGGCCCGAAGACGGCCTTGAAGCCAAGCTTCTCCAGCTCGGGCACGTCCTCTTGGGGGATGATGCCGCCGGCAAAGAGGACCACATCGTCCAGGCCCCGCTTCTTAAGCTCCTCTACCACCCGTGGGAAGAGCTCCAGGTGGGCACCGGAGAGGATGGAGAGGCCCACGGCGTCGGCGTCCTCCTGCAGGGCCGTCTCGGCGATCATCTCGGGGGTCTGGCGAATCCCGGTGTAGACCACCTCGAACCCGGCATCGCGTAGCGCGCGGGCCACCACCTTGGCGCCGCGGTCGTGCCCGTCCAGCCCCGGCTTGGCGACGATGATCTTGACCTTCCGCTCCTGGGCCATCGTCGGCGACCTCGCAAAAAGTGGTTGTCCAGCCTATATGTTACACGTTCATGGGCACCCCTTGCACGGTGCCCTCGCTGGCCTGATGACGCTGCCCGTCAGGGGCGCTCCACCAGGAGCAGGGGGGCGCCGCCGGCGTGCTCCGGGGCTACCCTGGCGACCCGCGTCCCCTCCTCGTGGCCAGGGGCTGGGTCGCTGACCTGGATGCCCGCCCGTCGCAGGCGGGCCACCAGCCCGTCCAGGTCGTCCACCTCCAGGGAGATGGCGAGCATCCCCTCCGCGGTGCCGACGTCTGGAAGGCGCCGGGCCGCCACGTCGGGCCGCAGGATGACCAGGGTCGTCTCGCCCACGGGGATGTGTCCCTCCTCTCCCTCGGCACAGACGATGGGACGCAGCCCTAGGTTGGACTCGTAGCTGGACAGGGCAGCGTCCAGCTCTTGGGCGGCGATGAGCACCTCTCGGAGCCTGCGCACGGCCATGGCTCAGTCCCTCGGCTGAGTGAGCTCCACCAGTACGCCGTGGTGGGCGCGGGGATGGAGGAAGCAGACGAGGCCAGCTAGCCCCTGGCGGGGCTGCTGGTCCACCAGCTCGACGCCCTTGGCCTTGAGGGCCTCCAGCTCTCGGGCCACGTCGTCGGTCTGGAAGCAGAGGTGGTGGAGCCCTTCCCCGCGGCGGGCCAGGAAACGGCCCACGGGGGTATCGGGCCCGGTGGGCTCCAGCAGCTCGATCTCGCTCTCGCCCACCGTCAGCAGGGCCGCCTTTACCCCCTGCTCCTCTACCACCGCCTGCTGGTGGACATGCAGCCCCAGCAGGTCGCGATAGAAGCGCAGCGCGGCCTCCAGGTCGCGGACGGCGATGCCCACGTGATGAACCTTCTGGATCAAAGCCCTTCCCTCCGTCGCCACTCCAGGATGGCTGGTATGTGCTCGCGGTAGTGGTCTATGGCAGCATTGTGCAGGATGCGGTAGGCTACCCGTCCCTCCTCGAAGCGCTCTTCGGGGACCTGGCGGGCGGCAGCCAGGAGGGCGTCCTTGCTGGCCCTCAGCTCCTGCAGCACCAGGGGCCAGGGGGTCTGGGCATAGGCCTGGGCGAAGCGGGCGTTCCAAGCATCGGCGTCGGAGTAGTCCACCCCTTCTGGGGCAGGGCGTTCACCGCGGGCCACCCTCTCCAGGGCGGCGGCCATCTCCCGGTGCCAGCCGGCAATGTGGGCGATGATGTCACGAACGCTCCAGCTGCCGTACCAGACCCGGGTGGCGGCCTCATCGCTAAGGCCCTGGATGGCCTGGAGCAGCTCCTGGAACCCCTGCTCCAACTGGTGGACCAGCTCCTGCCTGCCCATCCCTTCGCCGGCCCTAGAACACCATGAACTCCTTCTGCTCGCCGAAGACGCGCCGCAGCACCCGACAGATCTCGCCCAGGGTGACGTAGTTCTCCACGCACTCGATGAGCACGGGCATCAGGTTGGCATCGGAGCGCGCTGCCTCCTCCAGGACCCGCAGGAGGTGCTCCACCTTGGCGTTGTCCCGCTCTGCCCTTACCTGGCGGAGGCGCTCCAGCTGTCGCTGGACCACCTCCGGCCGCACCCGCAGGATGTCCTTGGGCGGCTCCTCGTCGTCGGTGCGGAAGCGGTTGACGCCCACCACCACGCGGCGCCCGCTGTCCACCATCTGCTGGTAGCGCCAGGCAGCCTCCTGGATCTCCCGCTGCTGGAAGCCCATCTCGATGGCGGCCAGGGCACCGCCCATGTCGTCGATGCGGTTGATGTAACGCTGGGCCTCCTCCTCGATCTCGTCGGTGAGCTTCTCGACATAATAGGAGCCGCCCAGGGGGTCGATGACGTCGGCTGCCCCCGACTCGTAGGCCAGGATCTGCTGGGTGCGAAGGGCCAGCTGCACCGCCCCCTCGCTGGGCAGGGCCAGGGCCTCGTCCCAGGAATTGGTGTGAAGGGACTGGGTGCCGCCGAGCACCGCTGCCAGGGCCTGCAGGGTGACACGCACCACGTTATTTAGGGGCTGCTGGGCGGTGAGGGTAGCGCCGCCGGTCTGAGTGTGGAAGCGCAGCATCATGGAGCGGGGGTCCCTGGCCCCGAAGCGCTCTTTCATGATGCGCGCCCACAGGCGCCGTGCCGCCCGGAACTTGGCCACCTCCTCCAGAACGTTGGTGTAGGCGGCAAAGAAGAAGGAGAGGCGGGGGGCGAAGTCGTCCACCTGCAGACCGCGGTCGATGGCCGCCTGCACGTAGGCGATGGCGTTGGCGAAGGTGAAGGCCACCTCCTGGACCGCCGTGGACCCCGCCTCGCGGATGTGGTAGCCGGAGATGGAGATGGTGTTCCAGCTGGGCAGGTTGTCCTTGCACCAGGCGAAGACGTCCGTGATGAGGCGCAGGGACGGGCCAGGGGGGAAGATGTAGGTGCCGCGGGCGATGTATTCCTTGAGGATATCGTTCTGGATGGTGCCGCCTATCTGCCGCAGGTCGGCCCCCTGCTTCTTGGCCACCGCCACATACATGGCCAGCAGGATGGAGGCCGTGGCGTTGATGGTCATGGAGGTGGTGACCTTCTGGAGGGGGATGCCCCGGAACAGGAGCTCCATGTCGGCCAGGGAAGAGATGGCCACCCCCACCTTGCCCACCTCGCCCTCGGCCATGGGGTCGTCGGAGTCATAGCCGATCTGGGTGGGCAGATCGAAGGCCACCGACAGGCCCGTCTGGCCGTTCTCCAGCAGGTAGTGGAAGCGGGCGTTGGTCTCCTCGGCGTCGCCGTAGCCGGCATACTGGCGCATGGTCCAGAGGCGGCCGCGGTACATGCTGGGCTGGATGCCGCGGGTGAAGGGGAAAAGGCCGGGGTAGCCCAGCTTCTCGCGGTAGTCCCAGCCGTCCATGTCGTCGGGGGTGTAGAGGGGTCCCACGGGACGGCCGTAGGAGGTCTCCATGGGGTCGTCGCGCTCGGGGAAGCGCTCCACCGAGGGCCTGTAGACCCGTTCCAGCCATTCCTGCTTGCTCTGGGGCTGCTGGTCAGAAGACATGCTTTCACCCGGTCGGCAGCAAGGTGTGCGGAGGGCACTCGCCAAGAGTGTAGACCCCCCACACGGGGAGTGTCAACGCAGATTCCCAAGCCGTCAGCGTGCCCTTTAGGGCACCCTGACTCTCCTGACGGGGCAAGAGGCCGAATGCCCCTGGCTCGGGTGGGGGCGGGGGCGGCGCTTACTCCAGGGAGGCCAGGTAGGGGTAGTGGGGCTGGCCGCCGTAGACCACCTCCACCTCTAGGCCCGGACGCTGTTCCCGCAGCTCCTGGGCCAGACCCTCGGCCTGCTGGGCCGTGACCTCGGCGCCGTAGTAGATGGTAAGAAGGCCATCGCTGCCGTCCAGCAGGTCCAGGGCACGGGCCAGGGCCTCCTCGGCAGCCCCGGCCTTGATCTTCAACTCCCCGTCCACCAGCGCGATGTAGTCCCCCTCCTTCACCTCCAGGTCGCCGATGCGCACGTCCCGCACCGAGCGGGTCACCTCCACCGTGCGCACGGTGGAGGCCGCCTCTTGCATGGCCTGGGCGTTCTCCTCCAGGCCACGGCTGGGGCTGAAGGCGAGAATGGCGGCGATGCCCTGGGGGACCGACACCGTTTCCAGCACGGCCACCTTCTTGTTGGCCATCTGTGCCGCCTGACGGGCCGCCAGCAGGATGTTCTTGTCGTTGGGGAGGACGATGACCTCCTGGGCGGGCGCAGACTCGATAGCCTCCAGCAGTTGACCGGCGCTGGGGTTCATGGTGGGGCCGCCGCTCACCACCACCGCCCCCAGGCTGCGGAGGGCCTGGGCCAGCCCGTCGCCTGGTGCCACCGCCACCACCGCCACCATCGGCTGCAACGACTCCTGGAGCTGGAAGAACTGTCCCGCCTGCTGGCGGATGTTCTCTATGCGTACCTCTAGCAGCTCGCCGACGTCGGTCCCGATGCGTATGGCGCCCCCTGGGTCGTTGGTATGGACGTGGGCCCGGACCAGGCGCTCGTCGCCCACGGCCACCACCGAGTCGCCCAGCTTTTCCAGGCGCGCGCGGATGGCCTCCGGCTCTAGCCCCTGCCCCTCCACCAGGAACTGGGTGCAGTAGCCGTAGAGGGAGGGCTCGGCGGCGTGTAGCTCCTGCGTCTGGGAGAGCCAGTCGCGTTGCACCTGGGCAGGGGCCAGGGCTGGGGCCTCGTCCAGGGACTCGCCCCGCAGGCAGCGGGCGAAGGAGTCCAGCAGCACCCACAGGCCCTGTCCGCCGGCGTCCACCACCCCGGCCTCGGCCAGCACGGGCAGCATCTCCGGCGTGCGGTCCACCGTCTCCTTAGCCCTCTGGGCGGCGGCCGTGAGGAGGGCCACCAGGTCCCGCTCCCCTCCGTCCACCAGGGCGCGGACGGCCGCCGCCGTCTCTCGGGCCACCGTCAGGATGGTGCCCTCCCTTGGGTTGGCGACGGCCTGGTAGGCCAGGCGCGCCGCTTCCTCCAGCCCGGCGGCCAGGGTGGGGGCGTCCAGCTGGCGGGCGCCGGCGGCCGCTCGGGCCAGCCCCCGCACCATCTGCGACAGGATGACCCCCGAGTTGCCGCGGGCACCCATGAGGGCGCCGCGGGCCAGCGCCTCCATCAGCTCGCCCAGGGAGACGTCCCTTCTCTCGGGATCGAGGCGGGCGGCCTCCTCCAAGGTGGCCCGAAGGGTCAGGAGCATATTGGTCCCCGTGTCGCCGTCGGGGACGGGGTAGACGTTGATGGCGTTGAGGGCCTCTACCTGCCCCTCGAAGCGCCGCACCGCTGCCTGCAGGGCACGGAACAGCTCCGCCGCCGAAAGGGAGGCAACGGCGGTGGTCTCACCGCCCGCTGCTCGCCTTCGCTCCCTGCGGCCGCCCGTGGCGCTTCACCTTGCCCTTGGCCTATGGGGGTGGTAGGATACCACTTGCGCATTCTAGCAAGGGGCCGAGAAAGGGTAAAGCGAGGGGTCAAGGGTGGCCAGGTGTCAGGTCTGTGGCAAGGGCACCCGCTTCGGGCGCAACATACGCCACCAGCACTCGGGGCGCTGGGAGCGCCGGGCCCCCAAGACACCGCGCATCTTCAAGGCCAACGTCCAAAAGAAGACGCTGGTCATCGACGGGCGGCCCCAGAAGCTGAAGGTCTGTACCTCCTGCCTGAGCGCCCTCCTCAAGAAGACCGCCTCCCTCTAGACGGCCCTTGACCTTGCCGTCGCTGGAAGGTGTAGCGTCGGCCTGGGGGCCAGCCCCCCAAGACCAGAGCCAGGAGGTGACCGGTATGGAGGCCCTTGTCCGCTACAGCCTGTGCCCTGACTGTGACGCCTGCCCGGAGGTGGCCATCTACCCCGACCGGGTTCTCATCGGCGAGGAAGGGAACCAGGTGCGTCTCTCGCCCCGCGAGTGGCAGCGGCTGGTGACCGCCATACGCAGCGGCGAGCTGGGACCGGTGACAACCGACCCCTGCTGCCCGGACTGCCCACCCGACTGCTGCTGAGGCTGCCAGGACCAAGAGGGGGCTGGCCCCCAAGGTGAGGGCATGGCACGGATGGTCATAGGTGAGCTGGCGCGACGGGCCGGGGTCAGCGCCCGCACCGTCCGCTTCTACGAGGCCCTGGGCCTTCTTCCCGCCCCGGCCCGCAGCGAGGGCGGCTACCGACTGTACGGCGAAGAAGACCTGCGTCGACTGCAGTTCGTGCGGCGGGCTCGGGAGCTGGGGCTCTCGCTGCGTGAGATCCGGGACCTGCTGGACCAAGGGTGCCGGTGCGACGATGCCCGCCTCCTCCTGGAACGCCGCCTGCAGCAGGTCGAAGAAGACCTCAGGGCGCTGGAGGCGCTGCGGGGACGGCTGAGGCGGCTCTTGGACGAGTGGGACAGGGTCCAGCCCGGCCAGGACTGCCCCTGTTACTGCCCGCGCATCGAGCGCAGCGCCTAGGCCCGCAGCTCGGCCAGGGCCGCCCGCAGGCGGGCCATGTTCTCAGCCACCGATGCCCGCTGGTTGAACACGGCCGAGGCGGCCACCAGGGCCGTCGCCCCGGCCGCAACACAGCGGGGGGCGTTCTCAGGGTTAACGCCCCCGTCTACCTCGATTTCCACCTCCAGCCCCAGCTCGTCCAACAGGCGACGCAGGCGGCGGACCTTGCCCAGGGCCGCCTCGATGAAGGGCTGGCCGGCATAACCCGGGTCCACGCTCATCACCATCACCTGGTCGACCATGGGCAGGAGCTCCTCGATGGCGCCCAGAGGGGTGGCCGGGTTAAGGCAGACGCCTGCCAGCCGCCCACGGGCCTTGACCTGCTGCACGATGCGGTGCAGGTGGGTGGCGGCCTCCACGTGCACGTTGATGATGTCGCCCCCCGCCTCCATGAAGGCCTCGATGTGCCGCTCCGGCTCCACCACCATCAGGTGGACGTCCAGGGGCAGGCGGGTGGCCCGCCGCACGGCCTCCACGATGGGCAGCCCCATGCTGATGACGGGCACGAACCTCCCGTCCATGACGTCGATGTGGATGCGGTCGGCGCCGGCGGCCTCGGCCTCCCGGACCTGCTCGCCCAGGCGGGCGAAGTCGGCCGAGAGGATGGACGGGGCCAGCTTCACCTGCCTCATGGGTCCCCCTCCAGCAAGGCCTTGGCCCTGGCGATGGCCTCCTGCACGCGGCGGCTGGCCGTGCCGCCGGGCACGTCCCGGGCCTCCACCGCGGCGCGGGCGTCCAGGGACAGGGCGTCCTGCTCAAAGTGGGGGTCGAAGCGGCGGTAGTCCTCCAGGGGCAGCTCCCGCAGCCCCTTGCCCTGGGCCTGGGCGTGGGCCAACAGCTCTCGCACGGCCTGGTAGGCCCGGCGGAAGGGCACCCCCTTCCTCACCAGATAATCGGCCAGGTCCGTGGCCAACAGGGACTGGTCGGCGGCCGCCGCCTCCAAGCGCTCCCGACGGAACCTGAGGGCGGGCAGCATGGCCGCAAACACCTCCAGGGTGGAGAGGAGGGCGTCCGCCGACTCGAACAGGGGTACCTTGTCCTCCTGCAGGTCACGGTCGTAGGCCAGGGGGAGGCCCTTCAGCAGGGCCAGCATGGCTGCCAGGTGGCCGCTGACGCGGGCCGCCTTGGCGCGGGCCAGCTCGGCCAGGTCGGGGTTCCGCTTCTGGGGCATGATGGAGGAGCCGGTGGCGAAGTTGGACGGCAGTTCGAGGAAGCCGAACTCCGGACTGGCCCACAGCACCACCTCTTCGGCCAGGCGCGAGAGGTGGACCAGACAGGTGGCGGCGGCGGCGATGAACTCCACGACGAAGTCGCGGCTGGAGACGGCGTCCAACGAGTTCTGGGAGATGCGGCTGAAGCCCAGCTCCCTGGCCAGGAAGTCCCGGTCTATGGGGTAGGGCACCCCGGCCAGGGCGCCGGAGCCGAGGGGTAGCTCGTCGGCGCGGCGGTGGCAGTCCAGCAGCCGGGCGCGGTCCCGCTCCAGCATCCAGAAGTAGGCCATCAGGTGGTGGGAGAGGAGGACGGGCTGGGCCCGCTGGAGATGGGTGTAGCCGGGCATGATGACACCCAGGTGGGCCTCGGCCTGGGCTACGATGGCACCCTGCAGCCGACGGACGGCGGCCGCGCCCTCTCGACAGGCGTCCAGGACGAACAGCCGCAGGTCGGTGGCGATGAGGTCGTTGCGGGAGCGGGCGGTGTGCAGCCAGCCCGCCGCCTCGCCCACCTTCTCATAAAGGCGGGCCTCGATATTGAGGTGGATGTCCTCCAGCTCCTGCCGGAAGGGGAAGCTGCCCGACTCCATCTCCTGCTGTATCTCTTGCAGCGCGCTGGCGATGGCGTCGGCCTCGGCCTGCGGGACGATGCCCTGGCGGGCCAGCATGCGTATATGGGCCAGCGAGCAGAGGATGTCGTAGCGGTAAAGGCGACGGTCGTGCTGGATGGAGGCGGAGTAGGCCAACGCCCGGGGGTCGAGGCCCTGGGCGGTGGGGCTCTGGGGCGGCTGCTCAGCGCTCATCCTGGCCCTAATATTAGCCGCTAGCGGCAGCCCGGGGGCAGAGTTGCACCGTCGGGCTAGCGACGGAAGGGCGGCAGCTCCAGCAGCTGGGCGATGGCATCGATGGTGTAGTCGGGGACCACCTCGCCGCCGTCCTCCGGGCGGTCGGCCGTCTCCTCCACCGGCTCGTCCCTGGGCGGCCGCCGCCAGATGGCCACCATGCCCAGGGCCTTGGCCCCGGCCACATCGGCCCGCAGGCTGTCGCCCACCATGACCGTCTCCCCCGGCTCCAGGCCCATGGCCTCCAGGGCAGCCTGGAATATGCGGGGGTGCGGCTTCAGGTAGCCCACCTCACAGGAGACGGCTACCACCTCAAAGAAGGGACGCAGGCCCAGGTCCTCCAGCTCCTGCCAGAAGCGGCGGCCCGACCAGCCACGGTTGGTGACGGCACCGAGGCGGAGGCCCCTGGCCCTCAGCTCCTGCAGCGTGGGGATGACGTCGGGGAAGAGCTCCCGTCCCAGGAACCGGCCGCCCAGGTTCCAGGTGTCCCACAGCTCCTCCGCCTGTTCCCTGGACAGCTCCAGTCCGTGACGGGCCGCTACCTGACGGCAGATGTCGGGGTAGTCCGGGCTCCTCAGGTCGCCCCAGAAGGCCCGCTCGGTGGCCTCCTCCACCGCCAGGCGGATGTCTCGGCCCAGGAACATGCGGTCGCCGTCCATGGCCTGACCCCAGCGGCGTAACAGGCGGCGGATGCGGGCCACAGTCTCGGCCCGCACCACCTCCTGAGGGGGCATGTGGGGGAAGTGCCAGAGGGTGTCGCCCAGGTCGAACAGGACAGCCCGCACTCCCATGGTTCCGTCCGTCTCCCAGCTACGACTATAGCCCCCTCCAACGGTAGCGGGAAGGACGCTAAGGGGCCATGAGCTGGGGCACCGTGACCAGGCCGTAGCCTGCCGCTCGCAGGCCGTCGATGATGGCAGGGAGGGCGAGGGCGTCCTGGGAGGCCGACCCCACGTGGAAGACATAGATGGCCCCCGGCTGGGCCAGCGACAGGCAGCGCTGCACTATCTGCTGGGCCGGCAGGCCCGTCCACCCCTGGGAGTCCACCGTCCACATGACGTTGTAAAGGTAGCCACGGGCATAGATGTCGGCGTTGACGGAGGCGTCGTAATCACCGTATGGGGGGCGGAAGTAGGGCTTGGTGGTGGCGCCCGTGAGCCGCTGCACTATCTCTTCCGTCCGGTCCAGCTCTTGCCAGCGCTGTGTCTGGGAGAGGGGTGGCCGGCCGGTGGAGCGGCCGGTGAAGGAGTCATGGCTGTAGCTGTGGTTGATGAGGTGGTGTCCCTCGGCCACGATGCGCCGCAGCAGCTCCGGGTTCTGCTCTGCCCACCGTCCGGTGATGCCGAAGCTGGCGCGGACCCCCTTGGCCCGCAGGGTGTCCAGGACCTGGACGGTGTGGCCGGCATCGGCCCCGGCGTCGAAGGTGAGGGCCACAAGGGGCCGCGACGGGTCGCCTCGGCTGACCACCCGAGCGCTGCCGGAGGGGGGCGAAGGCATGGGGGGCGTCGGCGTCGGGGTGGGCGCAGGCGGCTGGTGGGCGGGGGCGGTGGGGACCACGGTCGGCAGGTCGGTGGGGACCGGGCTGGGCACGATGGTGGGAGGAGGTCGGCTGGTGGCCGCGGGCGTAGGGCCGCCGGCGATGGGCGCCGTCGCGGCGCTGCAGGCGGCCAGCAGCAGGCAAAGGCCCAGCAGCGGGAGGATGCGCCCTCCGTGGCTCAAGGGGTGTCTTGCCCCCTCCCCGCGTCCTCCTCCAGGGGCTGGGCCTGGGCCTGGACCCGCACCGGCAGGCCCCAGATGTGGATGAAGCCGGGCGAGGCCCGGTGGTCGAAGGCGTCCCCCGCCTCGTAGGTGGCCAGGGAAAAGTCGTAGAGGCTGCGGGGGGACTTGCGGCCCACCGCCACCGCCCGTCCCTTGTGGAGCTTGAGGCGCACGGTACCGCTGACGTGGCGCTGAGTGGAGGCCACATAGGCGTCCAGGTCCTGACGGTGGCGGCTGAACCAGAGGCCGTTGTAGACCAGCTCGGCGTATTCCTGGGCCACCCGCGCCTTGAAGCGCCGCTGGTCCCGGGAGAGGGTCATCTGCTCCAGGGCCTCGTGGGCCACTAGCAGGGCCAGCGCCGCCGGGGCCTCGTAGACCTCCCGCGACTTGATGCCCACCAGCCGGTCCTCCAGCATGTCGATGCGCCCCACGCCGTGCTCACCGGCCAGGGCGTTGAGGGCCGAGACCAGCTCCACCGGCCCCAGCTCGCGGCCGTCCAGGGCCACCGGCACACCCTCCTGGAAGGTAACCTCCACGTAGGCGGGCGCGTCGGGCGTCCTGTCCGGGGGGCGGGTCCACTCGAAGGCGTCCTCGGGGGGTTCCTGCCAGGGGTCTTCCAGGGGGCCGCACTCCACCGAGCGCCCCCACAGGTTCACGTCTACTGAGTAGGGGCTGGCCTTGGTCACGGGCACGGGGATGCCGTGGCGATGGGCATACTCTATCTCCTGCTCCCGGTCCATGTCCCACTCCCGCACCGGTGCCACGATGCGCAGGTCGGGGGCCAGGGCCTGGACGGACACGTCGAAGCGGACCTGGTCGTTGCCCTTGCCGGTGCAGCCGTGGGCCACCGCCGCGGCCCCTTCCTCCCGCGCCACCTCCACCAGCAGCCGGGCGATGAGGGGGCGGGAGAGGGCCGTGGCCAGCGGGTAGTGGCCCTGGTAGACCGCCCCGGCGCGGAGGGCGCGGAAGGCGTAGTCGCGCAGGAAGACCTCCCGTGCGTCCCTCCAGACGAACTTCTCGGCGCCGGCGGCCAGGGCCCGGGACTGGAGCGTCTCGCGGTCGCGGTCCATCCCCACGTCCACCGTCAGGACCACCACTTCATAGCCCCGCTCCTCTTTCAGCCAGCGGACGGCCACCGAGGTGTCCAGTCCGCCCGAGTAGGCCAGCACCACCTTTTCGCCCATTTCGTCTCACTCCATCTGGGACTCGATGCGACCGATGACCCTGTCCAGGGCCGCCACTGCCCAGTCCAGCTCCTCGCGGCCGATGGTGAGGGGCGGCATCAGCCGCAGCGCATTGGGGCGCACGTTGTTCACCAGCAGCCCCTCCTCCAGGGACAGGGCCACCGCCTGCTCGGCCGCGTCCCGGGCGAACTCGATGGCCCACAGCAGGCCCAGGCCCCGCACCTCCCGCACCAGGGGGTGACGGTCGGCCAGGGCCGACAGCCGCTCGCCCAGGAAGCGCCCCAGCGCGGCGGCCCGTCCGGGCAGGTCCTCCTGGAGCATGTAGCTCACGACGCGTTGGGCCACCCGGCAGGCCAGGGGGTTGCCACCGAAGGTGGAGCCGTGGTCGCCGGCCACGAAGGCGGCTGCCCCCTCGCGGGCCAGGAGGGCGCCGATGGGGAAGCCACTCCCCAGACCCTTGGCCAGGGCCATCACGTCGGGCGGTGCCTCGTAGAGCTGGTGGGCGAAGAGGGCGCCGCAGCGCCCCAGGCCTGTCTGGACCTCGTCCAGCATGAACAGGATGCCCGCCTCCCGGCACCACTCCCGCACCTGCCGCAGGTAATGGGGCGGCGGGACGATGACCCCGTTCTCGCCCTGCACGGGCTCCAGCAGCACGGCGGCGGTGCGCTCGCCGGTGGCGCGACGGATGGCGTCGATGTCGCCGAAGGGGACCCGCACGAAGCCCGCTGGCAGGGGCTCGAAGGGCGCTCGGTAGCGCTCCACCCCGCTGGCTGCCACCGTGGCCAGGGTGCGGCCGTGGAAGGCCCCCTCGGCCACGATGATCTCGTAGGCGCCGCCGCGGTGGTCGCGCCCCCAGCGGCGGGCCAGCTTGATGGCCGCCTCCACCGCTTCCGCCCCCGAGTTGCAGAAGAAGGCCCGGTCCAGGCCGGAGGCACGGCAGAGCAGCTCCGCCAGCTCCACCTGGGGCACGGTGTAGAAGAGGTTGGACACGTGCATCAGCGTGCGGGCCTGCTCCTCCAGCGCCTCCACCACCACGGGGTGGCAGTGGCCCAGGCTGACGGTGGCGATGCCGGCCACCAGGTCGAGGTAGCGGCGGCCCCGGTCGTCGTAGACGTAGCACCCCTCCCCCCTGACCAGCACCACCGGCTGGCGACGGAAGAGGGGGAACATGAACCGGGCCTCCAGGCCCCGCCAGTCCTTCATGGGGATGTCGCCTCCAGTCTACTCGACGACGGTGCCCACCGTCTGCCCGTCCACCGCCGCCAGCAGGGCGCCGGCCTGGCGGCCGTCGGCGATGACGGCGGCGACGCCGGCCGCCCGCGCCCGCAGGCAGGCCTCCACCTTGGGGACCATGCCCCCCTCGATGACCCCCTGCGCCATGAGGCGTGAGGCCTCGGCTGCCGTGAGGCGCTGTCGCACCCTCCCGTCGCCGTCCAGCACACCGGGGACGTCCGTCAGCAGCACCAGCAGGCGGGCACCTAGGGCGGCAGCCACTGCGCCCGCGGCCAGGTCGGCGTTGACGTTCAGCAGTCGGCCGCTGGCGGCCTGTCCCTCCCACTCCAGGGCGATGGGGGCCACCACGGGCACCAGTCCCCGCTCCAGGAGGGACCGCAGTAGGGCGACGTCAACGTCGGTGACCTCTCCCACCAGCCCCAGCTCCGGCTCGAAGACCCGCGCCCGCAGAAGGGCCCCGTCGGCGCCCGACAGCCCCAGGGCGGGGACGCCCCGCTGCTGGAGGGCGGCCACCAGCTCCTTGTTGACCAGTCCCGCCAGCACCGCCGTCACCACCTGCAGGGCCTCGGCATCGGTCACCCGCTGGCCGCGGTGGAAGCGGACCGGCGCCCCCAGCCGCGTCAGCCATTGGGAGATGAGGGCCCCGCCACCGTGGACCACCGTCGGTCGCAGCCCACGTCGCCAGAGGGCGGCCAGGTCGTCCAGGCTGGTATCGTGCTCGCCCAGGGTGGAACCGCCTATCTTGACCACTACCGTGTCCATGTCGCCCTGCCCTAGGTGGTGTAGAGGCTGTTGAGCCGCACGTAGTCCTCGGTGAGGTCGGAGCCCCAGGCCACCGCTGAGGCGTCGCCCAGGCCCAGGTGGGCGCGGAAGCGGACCTCCCGCTGGCGCAGGAGGACGCGGGCGCGGGCCTCGTCGAAGGGGTGGGGTGCTCCCAGGTGGAAGAGGCAGAGGTCTTGGCCCTCCCCGTCCTGCAGCCACAGGGTGAGGCGGTCCAGGGCCAGCTGACAGCCGGAGTTGCCCAGGGCGGCCACCACCCGGCCCCAGTTGGGGTCGGCGCCCTTGACCGCCGTCTTCACCCCCAGGGAGCGGACCACCTCGCGGGCGGCGCGTCGGGCGTCCTGGAGGGAGGCGGCCCCCTCCACCACCATCTCGATGAGGCGGCTGGCCCCCTCGGCGTCCAACACCATGGCCCTGGCCAGGAGCTGGCAGGCCTGTGTCAGGGCCTCCTGAAAGGCGCCGGCCAGGGGATGGCCCTGGTCGATGGCCTCGCCCCCGCCCAGGCCGTTGGCCAGGACCACCACCATGTCGTTGGTGCTGGTATCGGAGTCCACGTCGATCAGGTTGAAGGAGGCGTCCACCGCCTCCCGTAGGGAGCGCTGGAGGAAAGGCTGGGCCACGGGGGCGTCGGTGGTGAGGAAGCAGAGCATGGTGGCCATGTTGGGGTGGATCATGCCGGCACCTTTGGCCACCCCGCCCAGGGAATAGGGGCCGAAGCGGACGGCCAGGTGCTTGGGACGGGTGTCGGTGGTCATGATGGCCAGGGCGAAGTCGCGGCCCCCCTCGGCGCTCAGGGCGATCCTCTCGATGGTCAGGGCGATCTTGTCCATGGGCAGGAAGGTGCCGATGACGCCGGTGGAGGCCACCACCACGTCCTCGGCCGAGAGCCCCAGGCGGCGGGCGGCCAGGCGGGCCATCTGCCTGGCGTCCTCCAGGCCGCGGGCGCCGGTGGCGGCGTTGGCGCAGCCCGAGTTGGCGATGACGGCCTGGGCGCGCCCGTCGGCCAGGTGCTCCCTGGTCACCAGCAGGGGTGCAGCCTGCACACGGTTGCTGGTGTAGACGGCGGCGGCCGTGCAGGGTGCCTCTGAGAGGAGGAGGCCCAGGTCATACTTGTTGGGGTTGTAGCGGATGCCGGCATGGGCCGCCCCGGCCACGAACCCCTTGGGGGTGGTGACGGTGCCCGACTCCAGCACTTGCAGCGCCTCGGTCATGGCGGCCTCCTTCAGGGGTAGAGGGCGGGCATCTCCAGCCCCATGGTCTCGGGCAGCCCCAGCACCACGTTCATGTTCTGGACGGCCTGGCCCGCCGCCCCCTTCACCAGGTTGTCGATGGCGCTGATGACCACCAGGCGCCCCGCCGCCTCGTCCAGGGCCGGATAGACCAGGCACAGGTTGCTGCCCAGGGTCTGCTTGGTGGAGGGCGGCTCGGGGACCACCTGCACGAAGGGCTCCTCGCGGTAGAACTGGCGGTACAGCTCCCACAGGGCGCGGCGGCCCGCCTCGCCCTCAGGCAGGGCGCCTGGCCGCAGGGGGGCGTAGCAGGTGCAGAGGATGCCCCTGGTCATGGGCACCAGGTGGGGGACGAAGGTGAGGCGAGGACGGGTGCCGTCGGACGACAGGCGGGCCAGCTCCTGGGCCATCTCCGGTTGGTGGCGGTGGCCCCCCAGCCCGTAGGCGGCCACGCTCTCGTTGGCCTCGGAGTAGTGATAAGGGAGCCCCAGGGTGCGCCCTGCCCCCGAAACGCCCGACTTGGCGTCCACCACCACGTCGGGCTCCACGATGCCGGCCCGCAACGCCGGCGCCAGGGCCAGGAGCGCAGCGGTGGGATAGCAGCCCGGGTTGGCCACCACCTGGGCCGAGCGCACCGCCTCGCGGTTCAGCTCGGTGAGGCCGTAGGCGGAGCGCTCCAGCAGCTCCGGCGCCGGGTGCTGCACTCCATACCAGCGGGCGTACTCCTGAGGGTCCCGCAGGCGAAAGTCGGCCGATAGGTCTATGACGGGCACTCCGGCCCGGACGTAGGGCAAGAGGGCCTCGGCGCTGGCAGCGTGGGGCAGGGCCGAGAAGACTACGTCCACGCCATCGTCCAGCGCCTCCTGCACCGTCAGGTCATAGCAGGAGAGATGGGGGAAGACCTGCGCCAGCGGCCTGCCGACTGCCGACCGGCCGGTCACCGATACTACTCTGGCCTGCGGGTGCAGGCGCAGGATGCGCGCCAGCTCGGCACCGGCATAGCCGGTGACTCCTAGGATGCCGATCTTGAACATGGCCACGACCTCCCGACAAAAAGGCGAGGCCCCACCGCTGGCAGGTGGGGCCTTAGACACGTCTTCTTCGGGCGCTACAGGGCCGAAGGCGCGCTAAAGCCCCCGCTGCCGCGTCGGGCACGTCGTCGCAGGGGCCGCAGGCTGCGCACCTCGACCATTTCAACGGCAGCATACCCCCCGGCTGCCCCTGTGTCAATAGCGGGCCCTCGTGCCTGCCGCTGGTGCCTTGACGCTGTAGCCAGTCCCGCCCCTATAGTGAGGTGTCGACATGATGTTCAGCATGCCTGCGGAGGGTGCCGGCCCATGCTGGGAAAGCGCTACCGGGTCATCGACCTGACCTTCTACGGCCCCGGCAGCTATGCCGCCCGCATCCTGGGCGACCTGGGGTTCGACGTCATCAAGGTCATGGAGCCGCAGGGCCAGCGCAAGCACCAGCTACAGATCCCTATGCGCTTCCATAAGGCGCCCAAGGAGGTCCGCGAACTGGGGCTGCGGAACGTGCGCGGCATCACCCTGGACCTCAAGTCCGCCGAGGGTCAGCAGGTCCTGCGCAAGCTCCTGGCGACGGCCGACGTGGTGCAGGAGGGGTTCCGTCCCGGCGTGGCCAAGAGGCTGGGGGTGGACTACGAGGCTGTCCGCGCCATCAGGCCCGACGTCGTATACGTGTCACTCACGGGATACGGCCAGACGGGGCCATATGCCCAGCGGGCCGGCCACGACATCAACTACCTGGCCGTCAGCGGCTTTCTGGGCCTCAACGGCAGGGAGGGGGGAGAGCCGGTCATCCCGGGCGTAGCGGTGGCCGACTACGCTGCCGGCGGCCTGATGGCGGTGGTCCACGTCCTGGCGTCCCTGCTGCGGCGCGAGGTCACGGGCCAGGGCGCCTACTGCGATGTGTCGGTGACCGATGCCGTTGTCGACCTTGCGTCGACGGTCATCAATCATTACTTCGAGTCGGGGGTGGAGCCCAAGAGGGGATCCACCATCACGTCCGGCTTCTGGCCGTGGTATAACGTCTACCGCACCAAGGACGGGGGCCACGTGGCCATTGGGGCCATCGAGCCCTGGTTCTACCAGAACCTGTGTCGGGCCCTGGGCCGACCGGACCTGGCCGACAGGCAGTGGTCGGTGGCTTCGCGACGGCGCGTCCGCAACGAGTTGCGCAGGCTCTTCCGTTCCCGCACCCGGGAGGAGTGGTCGCAGCTGCTGGGTGAGGCTGACGTCTGCTTCTCGCCCGTCAACTCGGTGTCGGAGGCCGTGAGGGACCCCCAGCTCCTGGAACGGGGAATGGTGCAGGAGGTGGACCACCCGGTGCATGGCCGCGTGCGCACGGTGGGCGCAGCCCTGCGCATCGACGGGCAGGCGCCAAGGGCCGAGCGCTGGCTGGTGAGGCCTGGGCAGGACAACGATGCTGTGCTCCAGGAGCTGGGCCTGGGCGAGGCCGAGCGGGCCGAGCTGCGGGCCAAGGGCGTTATCGACTGAGGCCCTCCGGTCGGCCCCTAGGGCGTTATGTTGCCCGGCGACAGGCGCTATGGGGGCGGGCCGCGTGCAGATGGGTCACCGACGGCCCAATCACCCTCCAGAGGCTCCCTAAGGAGCCAGTGCTCGATCGGCTGCTTGAGGAGGCGGAAATGCCGCCATCATTTGTGTGGGCGGGTGACGGAGCGCAGAGTGGAGTAAGTATCACTCCAGGAGCTAAATTGTGGCTTGTATCTAATCGCTGCCAACAATTTTCTGAGCCCAATAAGCCGATAAGGCTTCTGACTGCTCAAGTACGAGCTGAGTAGCCTTTTCCTGTTTGTCTGGGGGATAACCATGCTTCCTAAGAATACGCTTGACGATGACTCTCATTTGGGCCCGCACATTCTCACGTTGCGTCCAGTCCACTGTCGCAATCCTGCGGACAGCCTCCACTAGCTCCTGAGCGATTTTTCTTAGGGTCGGCTCACCCAAGACCTTTACTGCGCTGTCGTTCGCCTCCAGGGCCTCGTAGAAGGCCAACTCCTCCTCGGTAAGCCCTAGGGCTTCCCCGCGACGGCTCGCTTCTCGCATTTCCTGTGCTAAGCGGATTAGCTCCTCGATCACCTCTATTGAGGAAATAGCTCGGCTCTGATATTTACGGATGGCCCTTTCCAACATCTCCGAGAACCTTCGCGCCTGGACGACGTTCTTTCTCTGCCGTGCCCGAATTTCCCCCTGCAACAGTTTCCTTAGAATCTCGACCGCCAAGCTCTTGTAAGGCATCCCCCTGACTTCGGCGAGGAATTCTTCGGACAGGATGGAGATGTCGGGCCTCTTCAGGCCGGCGGCACTGAACAGGTCGATGACCCCCTCAGGGACGATGGCACGCGAGACGATCTGACGGATAGCGTGATCCACATCTTCTTCCGAGCGCGCTTCGGCTGGCGTCCGCTTCAGCAAGGCTGACCTCACCGTCTGGAAGAAGGCTACATCGTCACGGATAGATAGAGCTCTCTCGTGGGGTACAGCCAGGGCGAAGGCCTTGGAGAGTTCTAGCACCGCCTGGACGAACCGGTCCCTGCCCTCTGGTTGGGTCAGGATGTGCTCCTGGGCCCGAGGCAGTAGTTTGAGCCGGTCCTCGGGGGTGCCCATTTTCCAAGCGGACCAATCAAAGCCATGAAAGAGGCCGCAGCACACTTCGTATTTCTCCTGCAGGAGCGCCACCGCCTGTTCCTGATCGATAACGGTGTCACCTTTACCTCCGCTCTCGGTATAGACTGCTATGGCCCGCTTCAGCTCGTGGGCCAGTCCGAGGTAGTCCACTACCAGACCACCTGGCTTATCCCGGAATACCCGGTTCACTTTGGCGATGGCTTGCATCAGGGTGTGCCCCCGCATGGGTTTGTCCAGGTACATCGTGTGGAGGCACGGACAGTCAAAGCCCGTGAGCCACATGTCCCGAACGATCACCACCTTCAGAGGGTCATCAGGATCGCGGAAGCGCCTTGCCAGCTGCTCTCTCCGTTCCTTGCTCCGGATGTGCGGCTGCCATTCTGGCGGATCCCCAGCAGACCCGGTCATGACCACTTTAATGACACCTTTATCGTCGTCCTCGTTGTGCCATGCGGGACGGAGTCGGACGATCTCGTTGTAGAGGTCCACACAGATGCGACGGCTCATACAAACGATCATCGCCTTCCCGTCCAAGGCCTCCAACCGTTGCTCGAAATGCTGGACGATGTCCTCGGCGATGAGCCGCAGACGACTCTCAGAGCCGACCACGGCCTCCAGCTGGGCCCATCTGGTCTTGAGGCGCTCCTTTCTTTCCACCTCCTCACCTTCGGTGACCTCCTCGAACTCCTCGTCCAGTTTGGGCTTCATGTCCTCGGGCAGGTCCAACTTGGCCAGTCGCGCTTCGTAGTAGATGGGCACAGTGGCCCCGTCCCGCACCGCCCGTTCGATATCGTAGATGGAGATATAGTCGCCAAAGACTTGGCGGGTGTTGTGATCCTCCCGCTCCAAGGGGGTGCCTGTGAAGGCGATGAAGGACGCGCCGGGAAGGGCGTCCCGCATATGGCGTGCGAAGCCATCGATGAAGTCATACTGGGACCGGTGCGCCTCGTCAGCGATGACGATGATGTTCCGGCGCTCCGAGAGGACCGGGGGAAGGCCACCTCTCTCGTCCCGGAAGAACTTCTGGATGGTAGTAAAGATGATGCCCCCGCTCTGCCTGGCGGACAGCCATTCCCTCAAATGGGAGCGGCTTTCTGCCTGCTCGGGAGTCTGTCCCAGGGACTCCTGGCAGCGAGAGAAGGTCCCGAAGAGCTGGTCGTCCAGGTCGTTGCGATCGGTGAGGACGACAAGGGTAGGGTTCCCCAGGGCCGGTTCCCGGGCAATGCGGCGCGCGTAAAAGACCATCGTCAGGCTCTTGCCGGAGCCTTGGGTGTGCCAGATAACGCCGATGCGCCGGTCTCCCGGCGCTCCCGCCGGCTGCGTCCGTGCCAGATAGACCCCTCGTTCCTCCGCTATGCGGCCGCCCACCTGCTGGAGGCCCGTCGCCCGTATAGTCTCCTCTACGGCTACCCGAACGGCGTGGAACTGGTGGTAGCCGGCCACCTTCTTGTCCAGCTTACCTGCGTCGTCTTCGAAGACGATGAAGTCCCGCACCAGCTCCAAGAAGAGCCATTTGTTGAAGACTCCCTTGAGCAAAACCTCCAACTGGGGAGAGGCCTCGTCCTCCACCTCTTGGCCGGAAATGGTCCGCCAGGGCTTGAACCATTCGCGGCCGGCCGTTAGCGTCCCCAGGCGTGCCTCCAGGCCGTCGGAGATGACGAGCAGCTCGTTGAAGGTGAAGAAGGTGGGCAGTTCGGCCTTGTAGGTCTGGAGCTGGTTGTAGGCGGTCCAGATGGTGGCCTCTTCATCGGCAGGGTTCTTTAGCTCGATGATGGCCAGAGGCAGTCCGTTCACGAAAAGGACGATGTCAGGGCGGCGGGTGTAGCGCCCCTCCGTCACAGTGAACTGGTTAACGGCCAGCCAGTCGTTGTTTTCGGGGTCATCGAAGTCCAGGATCCGGGCTTGTGCCCCGGCGATGGAGCCATCGGACCGGCGGTACTCCACCGGCACCCCGTCCACCAGCATACGGTGGAAGGCGCGGTTGCGCTGCTCGAGATTGGCCCCTACAGGATTAGAGAGCCTGCGGAAGGCGTCCTCCAGGGCTTCCTGGGGGAGATGGGGATTGAGGCGGGCCAGGGCATCCCACAGGCGCTGCTTGAGGACCACCTCCCGGTAGTCGTCCCGCTCGGCATAGGGTTCGCCAGGGGCGATCTCGGGCCCGTGCCTTATCGCCCAGCCGAGGGATTCGAGCCAGCTGAGGGCCGCGGATTCGAGTTCACATTCGGTAAACCGCATTAGCTACGCCCCTAAGATCCATCATCTGAGCACAAGCGTTTCACCGCCTCTATGAGGGGCCCGAGTCCAGGGGGTATTTCAGTTAAGTTCAAGCCTTCTAATTTCTCAGCGATCTTCCTTGGCTTGTCGGATGAATCCCGGCTGATTCCTAACGCCGCTTCCAGGCTCGGTGATGTGACATATACGGCGCCATCCTCCCCAACAGCATCTCGGATACGTTCGTTTTTCTGCTTCTGCTCTTCGTTTTCCTTCTCCTGCTTCTTACGCTTCTCATCATCGGCAATATTATCAGTGGGCCATATGTCTTCATCATGCAGTACTACGAACGGGATATTGAGCGCCCGACATACTCTCACAAACAGCACGATCCCATCCTTCCCGCCGCAATCCACAACTGTTGCGCCTTCCGCATCAAGGTCATACTGTAGTTTGTTGGCTATCATAAGCGCCGCTATGCGATCCCCGTACCCTTCGGTCAGCAAAGCCTTGCTCGCAAAAAGGATTTCGTTGCGTGCAGCATCAAACCGGTTTCCGAGCTTAAAATTGCTTCTTGCTTGCTCTAGCGCTGACTGCTCGCGCTCTGCCACAAACGCTACGTTCGTCTTGCCCGCGACCCTGCGCACAAGCCGTAGTGCCTCGAAGCGATTCACATCCGCGAAAATTGGCGAGTGAGTTGAATAAATCACTTGGCACTGCTCATTTCGTGCCATCTCGCAAAGCAAGCGATGGAAGTAACGCTGCGCCTGGGGGTGTAGGTACATTTCTGGTTCTTCAATCACAACGGTTCCGAACTCTCCCCCGAGCTGGCGGAAGGCCTCGAAGATCCCAACGACCATAGCACTTTGGATTCCCAGGCCCAGCTCTTCGCCTGGAACGGTCAGGCCTGATTCCCGATACTCTAGCCTGAGCGAGTTGAAGGGATTGGCGGGATCGGCGAATCCGAAACCGATGTCGAGGTCTCTAATCGCTGAACTACCGAGGAATCCAAGCATTCGTTTCGTGGTCTCAGCGACGATTTCCTCGATTTTCTTTACTTGGTCTGTCCTTAGTGTTTCCATGGCGGCTTCGTACTTGCTCTTGAAATCACCCGCTGCATCGAACTCTTTGCGTGCCTTCTGTAATAGCCGCCCTAAGATAGAACCTCGCAAGCTAGGCAGATGCTGAGCCAGGGTTCGGCGGTGGTCCACATAAAGGATCCGAGCGTGATCGCGCAACTCGGTACCGACTCGCAAGGGCCCGTACTGCGGCCGCTGACCTTGTTGTGGCTGGCCAGTCGCAACGATGGGGACATTCCCGTCTTCGTTGAGAGGCTCAAGATCCGCGTGCAGGTCGCCTGCCTCACCCCATTTCCCAGACCTCTTGTATGGCTTGCAGGTCAGGCGCAATGCTTGTACCTGGTGTTCCGCTGAAAGCGTGTCGCGATGCACGTATGGTGGGTCGAACCAAACGGTGATCTCGATGTCGCGGTTTGTGTCGAAGTGAGTAAAATCTTGCGGGATACGGAAACTACGGAGACTTGGCCATGCGTCGCCCAGGACTAGGTCGATAGCCCTAAGGAACGTTGTCTTGCCCGAGCCGTTTGGGCCCACAAAGGCAGTCAATGGCTCCAGAGGAACGTCGATATTTTCCAAGCAACGAAAATTCCTAACTTGAAGACGCGTTAACACAGCCCCCGCTCCTTCAGGAACCGTTCAGCATCCTTCACCCGGATCTCCCCGCGGACGAGCTTGGGCAAAAGCGAGTCGCGCAGGGCGGCGAGGGTGCGGGATTCGAGCTCGTTCCGGTATCGTTGGCGAAACAATGGTGTTATCGCTTTGTCGAAAACCTCGATGGCAGCTATTGGTGGGATCACTTGCAAGTTTCCATATACAAAGTTGCGGTTCAGGCCAGGTACCGCAGAGTCGGCAGCCAATGAGGGTAGATCGTGACTGGAAAGTGCGTAAAAGAGAAAATACAGGCTTCGACATCTGTCTTTTGGCACAACATAAAAGGTCGTATCGATGGGGTAAAAGTCGCTTGGCACCCAAGTGACAGTCCCTGGCTTTCCCTTGCGACCGACAACAATCCCAGGTCCGGATACCAATGCCTCATCATGCCATCCAACTTGACCGTTTGAGCCATAAACAGGAATAGGACCAACTCTCCGGTCCTCTTCCTTAAGGGCCTTACCATAGGCAAGCTCCATTAGATTGCCTAAACGAACCACCTCCCACCCCTCGGGAATCTCCCCCAGTTCCGAATGCACCAGGCGGTCGGGGAAGATGTCGTAGAGGTGGGCGGGGAGGCCGGGGAGGGACTGGCCCCGCTGCCAGCGGCCCTCCATCTTGGCGCGGACGGGCTCGAAGTCCACGAACCAGGCCTTGAACAGCGCCCGCGCCATCTGCTCCAGCGTCTCGCTCATGCGCCGGTTCAGCTCGATCTTGTCGTCCAGCGTGCCCAGGATGTGGGCGATAGCGCGCTGCTCGGGGAGAGGAGGCAGAAGGATCTCGATGGTGCGGAGGTAACTTACTGGCTGGGCTATAGACGGAACGCCAACTTGCGAGCTGTTAGCAAGCAGCTTGTGTTGACCCTCAGTTGTCTTAAAGTACGCGACCAAGAACTCGGGAAGCACCTTTGTACGATCGGGGCGCAAATAGAACTGCCGCTGTGAGATCACGTAACGTTCGTATCTTGAATTGTCAGGAATAAATGCGACCTGACCGATGTTACCTGCGTGCGTGAAAATCACATCTCCTCGCTGCACATTAGCATTTTTCAAACGCTGAGCATGTTCGGGAGTAATAAAATTGAACTCAATGGTCTCATCGATCTTGAATCCGTTTAAATGCTGACCGCTGATGATAGGCACGCCATTTGGCACGAAAGTTTCTACTTTAATTGAAGAACCGAAGGGTCCCATAGCTACCCGTTCGGCGATTTCCGTGATGCGAGCTGTTCGCCACTCACCTGCCATAGCCCAGCTCCTTCAAGCTTCTCCAAATAGCCTCGTCCAGGCGGCGGGCCTCCTCCTGCTGGCGGCGCAGTTCTTCCACCAGGCGGGTCATCTTTTCCTGGAAAGGCTCGTCGTCCTCCCCCTGCGGAGGGGCGCCGACGTACCGTCCCGGAGTGAGGACGTGGCCGTGGGCGCGGACCTCCTCCAGGGTGGCGCTCTTGCAGAATCCTGGCTCGTCCTGGTAATTGCCCGCCTCCCGCTGGCCTCGCCAGGCGTGGTAGGTGCTAGCGATCCTCTGGATCTCCTCCTCCGTCAGCTCGCGGTGGACCCGATCTACCATGCGGCCCATGTGGCGGGCGTCGATGAACAGGATCTCGCCCCGGCGATCCCGCAGGGATGCCTTCTGGCCCGCCGGAGGGCGGCCGCTCTTGTCCCGGGCGAGGAACCAGAGGCAGGCCGGGATCTGGGTGGTGTAAAAGAGCTTATCGGGCAGGGCTACGATGCAGTCCACCAGGTCTGCTTCCACGATGTTCTTGCGGATCTCCCCCTCTCCTGATTGGTTGGACGATAGAGAGCCGTTGGCCAACACGAAGCCGGCGTAGCCGATGGGGGATAGGTGGTGGATGATGTGCTGGACCCAGGCGAAGTTCGCGTTGCCAGCGGGAGGGACGCCATACTTCCAGCGTCTGTCGTGCATCAGGCGCTCGCCGCCCCAGTTCTTCATGTTGAAGGGGGGATTGGCCAGGATGTAGTCAGCCTTCAGGTCTGGGAAGCGGTCGTTATGGAAGGTGTCGCCCTGTTCGATGCGACCGTCGATGCCGCGGATAGCCAGGTTCATCTTGCAGAGGCGCCAGGTGGTGTAATTGAGCTCTTGGCCGTAGATGCTGATCTGCGAGCTTGCAAGGCCCCCGTTGCCGTTGCCCGTGGCGTGGGCCTCAATAAATTTCACAGACTGGACGAACATACCGCCTGAGCCACAGCAGGGGTCGTAGACCCGCCCCTGGAAGGGCTGGAGCATCTCCACCAGGAGCTTGACCACGCAGCGAGGCGTGTAGAACTCTCCGCCCTTTCGGCCTTCAGCACTGGCGAACTGCCCGAGGAAATACTCGTACACCCGGCCCAGCACGTCCCGATCGCGAGCATCAGGGCCCCCGACATTGATGGCGCCGACCAGGTCCACTAGTTGACCCAGGCGCTGCTTGTCCAGGGAAGGGCGGGAGTAGTCCTTCGGAAGCACCCCCTTTAGGGAGGGGTTGTCCCGCTCCAGCGCTTCCATGGCCTCGTCCACGATGCGCCCGATCTCTGACTGGCGGGCATTTTGCTGGAGGCGCTGCCACCTCGCCTCCGGAGGAACCCAGAAGACGTTGACCGCCCTGTATTCGTCCGGGTCCTCCGGATCGGCGTAGGGCTGCTCTTCAAGACGTCTGCGTTGCTCCTGAAAGGCGTCCGAGACGTACTTCAGGAAAATGAGGCCCAGGACAACGTGCTTGTACTCGGCCGCGTCCATGGAGCCACGGAGGGCATCGGCCATCTGCCAGAGTTGCGCTTCGTATCCCAGCAGATTCATTTGTGACGAAGAAGGGCCTGGCCGCCTAGGCATAGGGCTCCTCCTTTTCGCCCCCGCATCACCTTTTATGGCTTAGCACCACGACTGAGCGCTGCCATGCTTCGGCTCTGGGTGTTATTTATAATAACTCAGTAGCACAGAGCAAGATCACGTAGGGAAGCTAAGTGCCTGGCTTGCGTGCAGGCAAACTTCAGGTCGGGGACGATGAACGGGACCCCCGGGGTGGAGCAAGGATCCCCGACCTCGCATGGCCTTGAAAAACTAAGTGGCTTGGCGAAAGCTGGATGCGTTGGAATCTCCTTCCGGGCAGCAGATCGAAACCCGGACAGCAGATCGAAACGACTCGCATATCGGGCCCTACCTAGGGCTATCTGAGCTCTGGAGGTAGCAGATGGGAAAAGGCCCCTTTGGAGGATCCCCCCAAAAATTCCGGCGGCTGTCCACCTTCGGCCGGGACAACATAAATGCGACGCTTGTCCACTCTGAGCACTCTCCAGGCCCTCCCGGCCAGCCTGAATACGCCCTCGATCAGAACCATGGATACTTCTCCCAGGACACGTCCTGTGCTCGCATCAACTACCTTGTAATCTCTCTCAGTGCGAATGTTCGAGTGGATGAGACCTCGATCACCCATATCCAAGACCATAGGGGCTGCAAACCATCTCCCCTGGCGCGCTTCGATGTAACCTCCCTCAGCCAAATGGGCTAGGATCAACTCTACCTCCTCGGGAAGGCAAAAGCCTTCCAGTAGGCGGCAGAAGAAGTCCGTAGGCAGGCCGGTCCGGTGCTGGTACAGGCTCGAAAAGATTTGCTGAACTGCTACTGACAGATCGGGCTGGTATGGGCTGTCGTCGATTGCCCCCACCCTGGCCAGCTCAAACATTTCCCTTAGTTGCGCTTCCTCCTGGTGGTCTCTGTAGACGCCAAAGGCGACCGCTGTGTCCTTCCGCCTGTTACCTCTTCCTACTCTCTGAAGCAATGACGCGACACTCCAGGGTGCCCCGTACAGCACTACCAGGTCGATATCCCCGATATCGATGCCGATCTCCAGAGTCATAGTGGCGACACACAGTCCCCACTGGCACTCTCGCATAAAGCGCTCAGTTTGCTCTCTGACACCTCTGGCCAGTCTGCCGTGGTGAACCACTACGTGATGGCTCGGCCAGAAATCCTTACAGACGGCAGCGACCTGTTCGGCCTCCCGGCGACGGTTACAAAAAATAAGGATCTTGCGCATTTGGCTCGCACGGGCAGCCTTGAGGGCCTCCTCCAGGGATGGAAATAACCTGTATTCGAGCTCTTTACGGCCAGGGATGCTGATGACCACAAAGTCGTCGAAATAGCGCCGAGCCACTTCCTCAGCCCGGCTCAGGGTCGCTGAAAGCGCATAGCAGCATAAACCATCGCGAGCGATATCTTTGAGGCGTCTCAGGAGCAGGCGAAGCTGGTCTCCTCGGTAGGTCCCGTCAATTAGGTGTATTTCGTCGAGCACGACGAACCGCAGAGCGGTGAAGACCGATGGACTTCGGCAGATCAACGAGTCCAGGGCCTCCGGAGTGGTGAGCAGGAAACTCTGCGGATTACCAGGGTCAAACTGGGGATGGTCCGCCGTCTTGACGGCTGCAGGGAGGCCGAGCTCGGAGAGCGGCCCTGCCAGACGCTCACGCAAATCGTTCACAAGAGCCCTGGTGGGCGAAACATAGATAACCGACAGCCCCGTTCTCCGGTCTTGCAACAGGATCTCGGCAATAGGAGCCACGACCGCCTCAGTTTTGCCGCTCGCGACCGGGGAGCATAGGATTGCGCTGCGCTGTTCCAGCACAACCGGGATAGCTGCTATCTGAATGGGGAGTAACCGCCCGAATCGTCCGAAGAACGTGTTCCAGGTCCTTTTCAGTTGCCTTTTTATCTCCAGAGTCGGACCGATCTGCGTCATTCTATCGCCTCTAGAGGTAAGTCCGGATGGAACCGCCTGAGGTCGAGAATCTCTACCGACCCCTTGATGAAAGAGCGCGTGCCGGTTCCGGATCTTGCCTTGACGAGCCCGAAGCACCGTTGGGCATCATCTCTCAGCTCGACAGGGCCGTAGGCTGACTGGTAGAGAAGACAGATCTCATGAAACAGCTGCTTCAGTGCACCGTCTGAAAGAGGTCGCAGGTGCAGGCGAGTGACGGGAGCCCCAAACTGCTGGAGTCGGTCGACCACGTCGAAGCCGTAGGCGCCGGGGGTAACAGCCAAGACCATCTTGACGAACGAGGGGAGGTGGCAGCAGTAGCGAACGTCACTAGCGCGCCCGTGGTACACGAGACCAGTTTCCCTGCCGAAGCAGCTGCCTACTCCGGGGCGGTACTCCCAATCTATCGCCTCGTCCAGGAGCCGTGGATCGCTGCTTGCAAGCAATGACAGACCATGGATGAAGTTGAAACCCTTTTCATTCTGGTACCAGTAATTCCACGGGTGGAGGATGCTCTCAGCTTCGTCAAATATCAGCACCAAACCCCTAAGCCGGAGGATGCGGACAGCAGCACAGCCTAGCCCGGCCAGGATGTGACAGTAAATGTTTGCCGCGGTGCCGTGGTCATATAAAACGCCCGGTTGACGGCTGGTCTCTTTCCCCTGTATCCAGTCCCACAGTGACGCCGACTCCCCGGTTGTTGTGATGGACAACGCCATGAAGGACAAGTAGCGGTGCTCCCGAAGGCGACTTCTGTCCTGGCTGGCCGCGGCCCTAAGGAAATCTTGAAAGTTTCCTACCTTGCCGCCATCTTGATAGCGGAAACCCTCTATTAACTTGCGGTAGACAGCCTTCGGCCTGAAGGGCGGCGCCTCATTGGGATCGAACTCAGCTCGGGCAACGGCGTAGCCTTCAGTAAGGGCCAGCGCATAAAGGTAGTCCAGGAGGTGAGTCTTGCCGCTGCCGTACTGCCCCTCCACGGCCAGCGTCCCAGTATCGCCGTCGTTAAGCCATCCCTTGATGAACTCTATTTCTTCGTCGCGTCCGAAAGTGAAGTGCTCAACATGTCTGTAAGGCACTATACCCGACCTGAAGGCTTCAATCATGTGCCGGCTACGCAACGCTTCCGGCGTCATGGTGGGGATGGGAGGCGGAGCCACGTTCAACACCGGGCTGGATGAGAGAAACCTGACATCCTCAAGACGAACCCACCGCTTGATTCCATCCTCGAAGAGCACAAAGAGCTCCAGCCCCCTGTGCCGCATCTCCTGGACAGTGCCCTGGCCAAATCTTCGGTGTTCGACCCTTTTACCGGTCACCGTGTCCATGCAAAAGCTCTTTTGCTTTTTCTAGGCTGATAATCGCCGTCGGGTCGTTTCGTAGGACTTGGAATCCCTTTATAACGGCCTGCACGAACAGTCGTTTATAGCCGATGTCTCCGAAGCGCTCAGCATAGGCAGCGTCCGCTATGTTGCCGATGGATTGCATCAACACACCCGTCTCGAATTTGATCTGATAGGCGATCTCGAAGATCTCCGCCAGTTTGCTACCTATCTCGCGAAGGACTTCCTCGGGCTTGCTGGACAGCTTTTCCAGATAAATTTTAACCCCCACGGGATTGATGGTTTCGAACACTGTGGAGACCCTTTGCCTGAGGGCTTCATATATCTGCGTTCGTCCCTGCAGGAAATTCTCATCGGGCACCGCATAGAAAAACATGGAATGATCAAGAGTTCCATGCCCGCATTCATCGATGAGCTCCCTCAGATTACTCAGGAGCAGGTCTTTCTGTTTCCCGCTCATGCTGGGCACCACTTCCGCTTCATCGAAGAGCACCACCAGTCCTGAGTAGCCGACCTCCCGTACCCAGCGCACCAGCGACCGTATCATGGGGAATGCGGTGCCCTTGTCTATCCTCTGCAGTATTCCGAAGCGCAGGTGTCCATCAGCTCTCCTGTCAAAGCCCTCGGCCTTCAGCCATTGGGCAATCCTGGAAAAGTCCGAGTCTCGCCGGTCCAACAGGCAGCGAAAGGCCTCTTTCACGGCGTTCGTAAAGCTGATGCTGTCGCAGTTCGGCATTGACGAGATGTAAGTGTTGAGTTCCTCTTCAAGGCGATCGCCTGTGACCCCCCTGCGCCGGAACTGGTTCAGCACCTGGGCGTACCACGCCTTGATGAAGCTCTCGATGCCCCTTTCATAGCCTGACAGCAGTTCCTCACCTGTGAGGGGATACGTCAGGTTAGTTACTATCGACTGGTACACCGATTCAAGCTTGTGGAAGGGTGTCTCTGTCGGCGTGAGCCTGACGTAGCTAACGGCGAAGTTATGCTTCCAAGCACGCTCCCGCACACAGAAGAGAAAGTGGGTCTTGCCACCTCCGTAGCTGCCCACGACCATCTTAAAGGAGCTACCACCGTCCTTCACGAAAGACGACAAATACTCGGCCTCAATCGGATCCAAGTACTCGTCCAGCCCGGCGGTAAAGAACTGGAATCCATACTCTGGTGGCGTGCCCGAGCTGCCGACGAACTCGATGATGCTCCTGGCAACCTCTCTTGTAAGCGTTTCCATTCACCGCACCTCCCGGAACTGGAGATAAGCGAACGCTGTGCCGTCGCCTTTCTCGTCCGTAGGCACCCACAGAAACCTTTCTCGGCTGATGGTGTTCGCTCTCGTAGCCACGACCAGCGACAACTCCCATCCGAGCAGCCTCCTCTGCTTCAGCCTGAACAGGTCATAGCTGAAGTGGGCGCGTCCATAGCCTTTGAAATGTTCCTTTCGCGGATCCGTATAGAACCGCTTGTCCTGATTCAGGAAGACATACTCGCTCAGCACCTGCAGGATTGGGGCCTGCTCCCCCTCTTTTCGCCCCAGCCTGGACAGGGCGCGAAGGTATGCATCGTGTAGCTTCTTCAGAAAGGCTTCCTCGTCGATGGGTCTGCCAGTTAGATCCTTGTGCACTAGTTCCAGGTGCTTCGCCACCATCGACGCGGATAGCTTACACCTGTCCATGAGTTCCTGCTTCGGCCCGTACCAGATAGTAGCCTGCCATCTGTCAAAGTTTACCTCGATGGTGTAAAAGCCTGCTTTTAACTCCGGGTACAGTCCTTTTAGCTCAAAGCCCTGCTCCTTGAGGAGGGCCTCAAGCCTTGCTCCAAAGCCCCTCTTCAGTTCCCGCTTCCGGTCCTCGAGGCGCGCCCTGTAATCTTCTACCCACTGGTTGAGTTCCGTTATAACGTCGCCCCATTTTGCCAGACCAGCAATCAGCTTCTGTAGCTCGCTTACCATCTTCTCTATGCGCTGCACATCGTCCAGGGGGCCTTTTTCGGTCGTCTCGATCTCTCTCAGTAGCCGCGCTACCCTTCGGAGATCTTGAGGCGTCTTAGTCAGCCACCGCACCAGCTCTTGAGTGGGATGGGACATGCTATCGCCTCCACCGAGCGATCTTTGTCGATTTTGTGGATCTGGTCCTGTTGCTCCACAGTAAACTCCGAGATGCACAGGCACCAACGTGACTGAAAAACACCGCCCAAGGATAAGTTGGGCATTCTGTGTTCTGGGTGGTGCTATGCTAGTGCGGGACGCCGATGGAGATGTCTCGACACTTTGTAAGGGCAAAACCCTCTGCCTCCGTAGGGCCTGCCCCCGTAGGGTTGGGCACCCTTGGTTAGCCGTATGGGCTGACCGACACCTATTGAGCAGGTCTCTGCTCACAGCCTGTCTGAGCGGGATCACCAGCCGGTCGCATCTTTATATCACACGCTAAGCACCAGCTGCGCTCCCTTAAAGACAGCGGCCGGCCCAGCGACAGAGCCAAGCCTCTATGGGATGTACGGCTAACGAGTGATAAGAACCCAACCGACTCTGGCAGCGATGGTGCATTATAGCCATATTATATCCCGATGGAATCAGTACATGAACATAGACTCTGCATCAATCGGAGTGGGCGTTCCTGTCGCCATATCTCCCCCCCACTTTCAAGGCCACGACGCGGAAAGTCGTCCTTCCCCCACGTCGGTGGTGGGACAGTGCAATCGAAGATGCGGGGGCCTGTTGAAAGTGAGTAATACTGTCTCTTCCCGCCTCTCCGGGGGGCTATCTCCCGATATCCTCCTGGGGCCGCTGGAGGGGACGCATGAGGCGCGTCGGCCCCCGGACCCCTGCCATGGCACAGGGTGAGGGCATGACCGTGGGGACGGCGATGGGCAAGGGGGTATCCCTCCTGACCGCCCGCGTCGTGGGGCGGCGGGACCTCACCGACGACCTGATGCTCCTCTGGCTGGAGGTGCCCAGCTCCTTCACCTTCCGCCCCGGGCAGTACATCACCATCGGCCGCGACGGCATCGAGCGCCCCTACTCCATCGCCTCGGCGCCCCACGAGCTGCCGCGGGTGGAGCTGTTCATCGAGCTGGTGCGGCACGGCAAGCTGACGCCCCGCCTC
>DATLZD010000002.1:0-2071 GCA_035574155.1 Dehalococcoidia bacterium
GGTTTTTACAGTTTCCACTTTATCAATGCCCCCAAACGTGCCCCCCGTGCCCCGCCATGTTATACTGGTCTGGGAACGCCTACCATGGCAAATGTAGGCGCCCAACGTTAAAGTTCCGTGACAGCCCCAGCCTGGGGCATCGGAGGCGGCAGCAGCAAGGGCTATCATGCATCCCACCAAACGACAGATCCTCGACCACCTCAAGCGTTACGGCGACGCCACCGTCGACGACCTGGCCAGGGCCCTCGGCTTGGCCCGCATAACCGTCCGCCAGCACCTGATGGCCCTGGAGCGCGACCGCTTCGTGACCTCGCGGGAGGTCCGCCGCGGCAGCGGCCGCCCTCACCACGTCTACGCCCTCAGCCCCCTGGGCCACGACTCCTATCCCAAGCGCTACGACCGCCTGGCCCTCCTGCTGCTGGAGGAGGTGGGCCACCTGGAGGCGGCCGACCTGGCCGGCCTCTCGGCCGAGGAGAAGCGCCGGGCCCTGCTGGCCCGCGCCCTGGAGCGGGCCGCCTCCCACTACCTGCCCCAGCTGGAGGGGCGCCCCCTGCCCCAGCGCGTCGAGGCCCTGGCCCGGCTCATGTCCCAGGAGGGCGCCCTGGCCGAGTGGCGGCGCACCGAGGAAGGCTTCGAGATCCTGGACTACAACTGCCTCTACTTCCAGGTGGCCCAGGCGCACGAGCAGGTCTGCCAGTGGCACCTGGACCTGCTGGCGCGCCTGCTGGGGCGCCCCGTCCGCTGCGACCAGTTCATGGCCCGGGGCGCCCACTGCTGTCGCTTCCTGGTGGAGGCAGGCCCCGAAGACGACTGGACAGGAGGTCTCGCTCATGGCCGAGAACAGGCCTGAGGACGGCCAGCCCAGCAAGGAGGCCGTCCTGGCCGCCCTGAGCCGCATCCAGGACCCGGACCTGCACCGCGACATCGTCAGCCTCGGCTTCGTCAGGGACGAGGACGTGACCATCTGCGGCGGCAACGTCAAGGTCACCATCACCCTCACCACCCCGGCCTGCCCGGTGCGGGAGCAGATGAAGCGGCAGGCGGAGGAGCTGCTCCTCTCCCTGCCCGGCGTCACCCACGCCGAGGTGGAGATGCAGGCCGAGGTGCGGGCCACCCGCCCGCGGGGGCCGCGGCCGGTGGAGGGCGTGCGCAACATCATCGCCGTCGCCTCCAACAAGGGCGGCGTCGGCAAGTCCACCATCGCCGTCAACCTGGCCCTGGCCCTGCGCCGCTTCGGCGCCCGCGTGGGTCTGCTGGACGCCGACCTCACCGGCCCCAACGTCCCCACCATGCTGGGCCTGCCGGCCGGCTTCCAGGCCGACCGCGGCCTCTCCATCGTCGAGCGCTACGGCCTGAAGGTGGTGTCCCTGGGCTTCCTGCTGAAGCCCGGCACCGCCGTCATCTGGCGCGGCCCCATGATCGGCACCGGCGTGCGCCAGCTACTGCACGACATCCCCTGGGGCGAGGACGGCGAGCTGGACTACCTGGTGGTGGACCTGCCCCCCGGCACCAGCGACGCCTCCATGAGCCTGGCCCAGGAGGCCCCCGTCACCGGCGTGGTCATCGTCACCGCCCCCAACGCCGTCTCGGTGGAGGACTCCCTCAAGGCCGTGAGCATGTTCGAGCGGCTGAGCGTCCCCGTGCTGGGCGTGGTGGAGAACATGAGCTACTTCGTCTGCCCCCACTGCGGCCAGAGGGCCGACATCTTCGGCCACGGCCTGGTGCGGGAGGTGGCCGCCCGCCTGGGGCTGGAGTTCCTGGGGGAAATCCCCCTGGACCCGGCCCTGCGGGAGGCGGCCGACCGCGGCCTGCCGGCGGTGGAGGCGGCGCCCGACTCCCCGGTGGCCCAGGCCATCATGGCCATCGCCCAGCGGGTGGCCGCCAAGGCCAGCGTCCAGCACTTCGCCCTCCAGAGCAGCGGCTGACCCCCACGGCCAGCCACCGCCAGCCGCAGGAAGCGCAATAAAGAGGAGGGGCCCGGGCGCTACCCCGGGCCCCTCCCTATGCGCCGGCTGGCGGACTACTGGACCTGCAGCGCCACACCCACCGGCGGGAACGGCGGGAACACCTG
>DATLZD010000003.1:0-12434 GCA_035574155.1 Dehalococcoidia bacterium
CCCGCCGGCGGGTGCCGTGGGTGCCGGGGGCAGCGGCACGCCGCCCTCCTTCTCGCCTGTGGGCCTGGGTGCGTAACTTGTCACCCATGGCCTGCCTCCCGTCACCTGATGCAGCAGGCCATGACGCTCACGTCCCGCTGGAAGGCCAGGGCGGCCAGCTTCAGGGCCTCGCTGAAGGTGGGGAAGACGTGGACCGTCTCCACCAGGTCGTCGACGGTGAGGCCCAGGCGCACCGCCAGGACGCCTTCATGGACCATCTCCGCCGCCTGGGAGGCCACGATGTGCACCCCCAGGATGCGCCTGTCCTGGGGGTGGACCACCAGCTTCACCAGGCCGCGGGTATCGCCCACCGCCATCGCCTTGGGCACCTGGGACATAGGCACCGTGCGGCAGAGGCAGGAGCCCAGCCGCCCCATCTCCTCCTCCTCGGTGATGCCCACCGCCGCCACCTGGGGGTCGGTGAAGACGGCCCAGGGCACCCTCTCGTAGTCCATCCGCTCCCCCGCCCCCTCCAGGGCGTTGCGGGCGGCCACGTAGCCCTCCCGGGCGGCCACCGTCTCCAGGGGCATCCTGCCCACCACGTCGCCGGCGGCGTAGATGTGGGGGGCCGAGGTGCGCATGGCCTCGTCCACCACGATGAAGCCGCGACGGTCCCTCTCCACACCCGCCGCCTCCAGCCCCAGCCCCTCGCTGTTGGGGGCGATGCCCGTGGCCAGCAAGAGGTGCCGCGCCCGGAAGACCCTCTCCTCGCCCATCACCTCGGCCAGGACACCGCGGGTCTCCCCCTCCTGCCAGACGCGCCTGATCTCGCAGGCGCAGTGGAACTCCATCCCCTCCGCCTCCAGGCAGCGCTGCAGTTCCCGCGACACCTCAGGCTCCGCCCGGGGCAGCACCTGGGGCAGCCTCTCCAGCACCGTCACCCTCGTGCCCAGGCGGGCAAAGAGCTGCCCCAATTCCAGCCCCGTGGGCCCTGCCCCCACCACGATGAGGCTGTCGGGCACCTCGGTCAGCTCCATGGCCTCGCGGCTGGTGATGTAGTCCACCCCCTCGATGCCCGGGAAGGGGAGGACGGCCGGCCGGGAGCCGGTGGCCACGATGAACCGCTCCCCCCGCAGCACCTGGCCGTCCACCTCCACCTCGTAGGGGGAGCGGAAGCGAGCCCAGCCCTCGTAGAAGGTCACCAGCTCGCCGAAGGACTCCAGCACCGCCTGGTAGTTGCGGCGGCGCAGGGCCGCCGTCAGCTCCCCCTTGCCGGCGATGGCCAGGGCCAGGTCCAAGGGGGGCCGCACGGCGCCCAGGGCGGGGAAGGGCGGGTGCTGGGGACGGTGGTAGCCCTCGGCCAGGGCCAGCAGGTGCTTGCTGGGCACGCAGCCCACGTTTACGCAGGTGCCCCCCAGGGGCAGCCCAGCGTTGACCATGGCCGTCCGCGCCCCCACCTGGACGGCATGGGTGGCGGCGGCGAAGCCCGCCGCCCCGCCGCCGATGATGACCAGGTCATAGTCCACGGCGCATCCCCTCCCTCCGGCGCTCGAACTCGGCGATGACCTCCAGGCAGGGGCACTCCTCGGCGGTGCGGGCCTCAGGGGCCACCCTCGCCTCCAGCTCCCGCAGCAGCTCCTCCAGGTCCCCCCGCAGGGCCGCCAGGCGGGCCAGCTGCTCCTCCAGCCGCCGCACCTGCCCCCGCAGCAGCTCCAGGACGTGGCGGCAGGGGGCCAGCCCCTCGTCCCGCACCGCCAGGATGCGGCGCACGTCCCGCAACGGTATCCCCAGGGCCTGGGCGCCCCTGATGAAGCGCAGGCGCCCCAGCGCCTCCTCGCTGTAGAGGCGGAAACCGCCCTCGCTGCGGCGCTGGGGGGAGAGGAGGCCCAGCCGCTCGTAGTAGCGCAGGGTGGAGACGGGCACCCCGCTGCGGGCTGCAAGCCTGCCTATGGTCAGCACGCCACCACTCTACACCCTGAACCACGGTTCAGGGTCAAGGGGCCACCAGGCCTGCAGCCGCCCCCGCAGGAGACGAGAAGGCCTGCCGCTCCAGGGCCACCAGGGCAGACGTCACCTTTCGTCCCTCCGCCGATGCCCGCAGAGGAGATAGCGGGTGGGCCCCCCAACTCGTGCCTCCCGCTGGCCGCGGGCCTCCGGCCCCACCATGTGGCCGACTGCAGATGAGCTGATATGCGCGGCCCGACTGCCGTCAGGACACTATCCTGGCTCCGCCCCGAACCGCCTACTGCCCGTCCACACGGTCAGCGGCCGGCACCGGCGGGGCTATATGCCGTAACGGGCTCGAGGCGACCTTACGGGTCACCAAACGTCGCTCGCTGGGACGCCGGGCGGGGCCGCCGGCCTGCGGACTTACTGCCGGCGGGTGAAGACCGAAACCTTCTTATGGAGACGCGGGCCGGCCTGGGCCATGGGCCCGTCACCTCCCCAAGCGACCCCATATTAGGCCACGGCCGCCGGGGCCACAAGGCCCTCAGGCCACCATCCGGCACCCCTCAGTCCATGAACTCGAAGTCGAAGAGCTCGCGCAGGAACCCTTTCTTCTTCTTCGGCTTGCCGTAGTAGGGGGGAGGAGGCCTATCGACGGTACGGTAGTCGCGCTCGTACTCCCGCTCGTAGGCCTCCTCATAGGGCCCGTAATACTCCGTCTCCCGCTCAATGATCTTCTCCAGCTCGCCCCGGTCCAGCCACACACCACGGCAGCGGGGGCACCAGTCCACCGTGACCCCGCTGCGCTTGCCCACCCTCAGCTGCTCGTTACACTTGGGACAGTACACTCGCTAACACCCCCACAGGCCGTCCCCTTCAGGGCAGGTCCTTGAGGCCCGGGCGCGGCGCGCTGACCAGGGCCACCATGTTGCCCTCGGGATGACGGTTCTCATACATGAGCTGATGGGCCAGGCCGATCTCCTCGAACTTGAACAGTCGCGAGGAAAGGCACGGGTCTATCTTACCCTCGATGACCAACTGGTTAAAGGCGTAGGACTGCTCGTCGTTGGCGAAGTGAGAGCCCTGGAAGCGCTTCTGCCGCATCCACAGGTAACGCAGGTCGACGACAGCGTTGTAGCCGGTGGTGCCAGCACAGATGACCACCATCCCGCCTGTGTCGCACACGAAGATGGAAGTGGGGATGGTGTCCTCCCCTGGGTGTTCGTAGACGATGCGCGGGTTGCGCCGGTCGCCCAGGGCGTCCCAGATGGCACGACCGAACGCGCGGGCCCCCTCCAGCCAGCGGTTGTAGGCCTCGCGGTCGGTCCAGTGGGGCAACATCCCCCAGTGATTGAACTTCTTGCGGTTGATGCAGCCCTTGGCCCCCAGCTTCATGCAGTAGGCGAACTTGTCCTCACTGGAGACCACCGCTATGGGGATCCCGCCAAAGACCTTGGTGATCTGGATGCCCATGGTGCCCAGGCCGCCGGCGCCGCCCCACACCAGCACCACGTCGCCCTCCTGCACGGTGTGGGGAGGCCAGCCCAGCAGCATGCGGTAGGCAGTGGCGCCCACCAGGGTCGGCGCGGCGGCCTCCTCCCAGGTGAGATGGGGGGCCTTGGGCATGCACTGGTGGGCCTGGACTTTGCAGAACTGGGCAAAGCTGCCCCAGTTGGTCTCGTATCCCCAGATGCGGGCCGATGGCGCCATGATGGGATCGCCCCCGGCCTTAATGTAGGGATCGTCCTTGTCCCACATTCCGCAATGGATGACGACCCGGTCACCCTCCTTGACGTTGCGCACCTCGCTTCCCACCGCCCAAACGATGCCCGAGGCATCGGAGCCGCCGATGTGGAAATCGGAGGGATCGCCGTCCCGCTGCTGGACAGAGATGACATCTACGGGCACGCCGAGGGATGCCCACACGTTGTTGTAGTTGATGCCAGCGGCCATCACCAGCACCAGGACCTCATCGGGCTTCAGGTCGCGGGGCACCTCGATTTTCTCTATCTGGAAGCCCTTGATGGGCTCACCGAAGCGCTCGCGACGGATGACCTGGGCATACATATACTTGGGGATGTGGCCTGCGGGCGGTATCTCGCCGATCTCGTAGATGTCCTTCTTGACCAGCATAGCAACCCCCCAGCGATGGTCTGCGGCGTCTAGAATACCCGACCCGCCCCTAATCGAGCAAGCTCCAACTAAAGAAGATATCTATAACACCGATAGTGCATCGCCCTAACGCTGGCCCAACAGGCGGCAGGGGTGCTTACGGGAGGGTGCCTGTGACGGCCCGCTGGTAGTATTCCTCCATCCGTTCCCGGCTCAGCTGCCCGTTGTGGACTGCCACCACCCGCCCGTTGGCGTCCAGGAAGATGCTGAAGGGCATCCCCAGCCCCTGGTAGGCATTGAAGAGGGTGTCCTGAGGGTCCGCCACCGCCTCGGTGAACTTCATGCCCCGCCGCCCGTCGCCCAGGTCAATGCTGGCCAGAAAGCGCAGGGCCGCCCCTGACGTATCGCCGCGGTTGACCCCGACCACTACCAGGTCCGGGTGCTGGCGCATCAGGTCAGCGATGGCCGGCAGCTCTTCGCGGCATGGCTCGCACCAGCTGGCCCAGAAGTTGATGAAGACGGGGCGACCGCGGAAATCGCTTAGGCGGACAGGTGTGCCGTCCTCCAGTCGGGAGGCCACGAAGTCCGGGGCATACTGGCCTATCCTGGGCCCTACCTGGTACTCTACCGCCCCAGCCACGGGCGGGCCGGGCACCAGGCGCGCCGGCTCGATCCCCCTCTCCCGCCCGAAGTTGCCGGTGAGCTGCAGGACCACCAGGACCACCGTCACGCCCACGGCTACTCCGGCCAGAGCGATGAGGCGTCGCTTCAGGTCGTAGCGGGACATCTGCTCACAAGCGGCCCGAGAGCTCGGCCAGAGGCCCCCAGTCGAACAGGCGGTTCAGGCCGATGAGGCTATCGGTGAAGACCAGGATGCCCACCACTACCAGGACGACGCCGCTGATGAAATTGATGGCCCCTGACCAGCGTCGCAGGCGGAGATAGAGGGGACGCAGGGCATCGAAGCCGGCGCCCATGGCCAGAAAGGGGATCGCCATTCCGGCCGAGTAGGCCAGCAGCAGGACGGCCGCCTGGGCGACGGTCCCGCCGGACACGGCGAGTGCCAGGATCGCGCCCAGGGTCGGCCCAATGCACGGGCTCCAGCCCGTGGCGAAGGAAGCACCCACCAGGAACGAGCGCAGGTAGCCCCGGCCGCCGCCGACGCCCAGCCGCCGCTCCTGCTCAAGCCAAGGGATAGGGACAACCCCTGCCAGGTGCAGGCCCAGCAGTATAAGCAGGCTCCCCGCCACCTTCTGCACCACGTCCAGGTGCTCCCGTAGGAAGAACCCCACCACCCCCAGCGAGACGCCGAAGAGGACGAAGACGACGCTGAACCCCAGGACGAACCCGAGGGCGTGGCCCAGCACGGGCGTCGTCGCCAGAGGTCGCGTCCGCACCGCCACCGCCGCCCCTGGCCCCGACGCCTGGGCCTCAGCGGCAGCAGCGGTGGCCCCGCCCAGGTAGCCGAGGTAGGCAGGCACCAGGGGCAGCACACACGGCGAAAGGCAGGAGAGAAGCCCCGCGAGGAAGGCCACCCCCAGCCCCACACCGCCCAGCTCCAAGTCTAGAAGTCCTCCCGTCTCGCTGGTCGCGTCCCCATTTTACGGCCAAAGCAGGTAGGGGGCGAGGTCACCGCCTCAATGCGAACCCACCAGCAGGTCCTGGCGCCCGCCCCAGCGCCGCAGGAAACGGTAAAAGTTGCGCTTGCTCAGCCGCTCCCGCTCCTCGGGTGGCGTCCGTTCCCACTCGCCATGGGCATGCCGGACAGCAGGCAGGCCGGGGTCGCACACCAGCACATACCCCAGGGACCGCACGGCGAGGCTCACATCCAGGTCCAGGTGCCGATAGAAGCGGAACTTTTCGTCCAGGGGGGCGACCCGGACCAGGACGTCGCGACGCAGCGCCATAAGGTATCCCTCCAGGGCATCCACCTCGCCCCCCTCTTGGACCTCGTCGAAGCTGCGCAGGTCCGACGACCTCAGGCCCCAGCGTCCCACCATTCCCACCTCGGGCCGCGACAGGACACGGGCGATGGGGGAGAAGACATCGCCCGTCAGCTCCACGCTGACGTCCATCCAGAGGAATATGCGGCCCCGGGCCTGCCGCACCGTCACATTGCGGGCGGCAGCCGCACCCAGGAAGTGGTCGGCGTGGAACACGCGTAGCCGCCCCTCCTCCGCCGCCAGACCATCCAGCCAGAGGCCGGTGTCGTCGCTGGAGCCGTTGTCCACCACTAGGACCTCGGCCTCGGGAGGCAGCCAACGCAGCAGTGCCCGCAGGCAGCGCTGGAGCGCTGGCAGCTCGTCTCGGGCCAGCAGGCTGACGCTGAACTCCAGCGTCGGCGCCTCCCTGAGGAGGGATGGCACATCGCTGCTGCGGGAAATGGTCCCCGGCTGGGCCAGCCAGCGGGGCCGGAGCAGCACCGAGCTGCCGCCTCGGCCGTCGCGGACCTCGTAGCCCATCTCGGCCAGGCGCTCCCTAATGCGGTCAGCCTCTGCCCAGCGACCTTGGGCGCGCAGGGACTCCCGCTGCCGGGCCAGTCTCACCACCTCTCCGGGCAGCGGGGCCACCTCGGCCCGCCGGTCCAGGTCCAGCCCCAATACGCGGTCGAACTCCAGCAGGAGGCGCCGCTTGACCGGGGCCGACAGGCGGGAGCGGGCCACACACCAGGCGACGGCCAAGGCCCGCGGGAGGGACAGGTCCTCGCACAGCGCCTCCCAGAAGCGCCGACGCCACTGTAGGGCCTCCTCCGGCAGATTAACATCTGCCTCGTCCGCCTGCTGGGCGTGGAGACGCAGCCGCAGGAGCCCCCGCTGGGCAGCCCGCAGCGAGTCCCACGTGAAGTTCATTCGGGTGCGGTAGTGGACGGTAGCACACAGGTAGCGGAAGGCTAGCGGCTCGAAGCCCCGTCGTGTCAGATCGTCCAGGGTATAGACGTTGCCGGTGGACTTGGCCATCTTCAGGCCGTCCACCAGCAGGTGCTGCCCGTGGACCCAGTAGCGGACGAAGGGGCCGCCGTAGGCCGCCTCGCTCTGGGCCAGCTCGTCCTCGTGATGGGGGAAGATGTTGTCCACGCCGCCAGTGTGGATGTCCAGTCGCGGCCCTAGGTAGCGGATGGCCATGGCCGAGCACTCGATGTGCCAGCCCGGGAAGCCCTCGCCCCAGGGGCTGGGCCACTTGAGCATCCGCCCTGGCTCGGCCGCCTTCCAGAGGGTGAAGTCCCGCTGGTCCCGCTTCAGGGGGTCAGGCTCCACCCGCACTCCCTCCACCAGGCCCGCTCCCGTCTGGCCAGAGAGACGTCCATAGGCCGGGAAGGTGGAGACGTCGAAATAGACGTTGCCTTGGCGCTCGTAGGCGTGGCCCTTTTCCAACAGCCTCTGGACCAGGGAGACCATGTCGGACACGTGCTCGCTGGCGCGAGGTAAGTGGTGGGCGGGCAGGATGTTGAGGAGGGCCTCGTCCCTCAGGAAGGCCTCAGTGTAGAACTGGGCTATCTGCTGTGGGGTCTTGCCCTCGGCCAGGGCAGCGGCGATGACCTTGTCCTCCCCTCGCTCCAACTGCTCCTGGCGCATATGCCCCACATCGGTGATGTTCTTAACGTGGACCACCTCATAGCCCAGGGCCTCCAGGACGCGGCGCAGCCAGTCGGCCATCAGGTAGGTGCGGAGGTTGCCTATGTGGGCATAGCGATAGACAGTGGGGCCGCAGGAATACATACGCACCCGCCCCGGCTCCAGCGGCCGGAACTCCTCCGTGCGGCGGGTGAGGGTGTTGTAAAGCCTGAGGCTCAGGGCCGGCCCGCGGCCCTCAAGTGATCTCTCAGCCGTGCTCCCCCTCCCATCCTATCTCCACGTCGCCCTCGCCCCAGATGATGATGGGGACGGTGACGGCATACTGGAGGGCCTCCTCCCACCACTGGGGGTTCTCGTCCACGCGTCGCTCTTCGAAGTCCACCCCCCTCTCGCGCAGGGCGGCGATGGCCTTCTCGCTAGTGGGACAGTTGGTCAGGGTGTAGACGATGACGCGCGCCATGACCTCCTCCCGACCCTTTTATCGTAGCACATGCGTCGCAGATGCCAGTCCGGTCACACGCGGATGTGCTTCCAATGCCCCTGGCGGAAGCGGAGCCACAGGAGCAGGGCACGGCTGTTGAGGTCCAGGACCGCCCCCACCCATGCGCCCGGGACGCCCAGCCCAGCAACGATGGCCAGCAAGTAGGCGGGCACCAGTCTCACAACCCAATTGCAGAAGGCCACGATGGCCAGGACCCAGCGGGTGTCGCCGGCGCCCCGCAGAGCACCGCCGAAGGCCAGGTTGATGCCCAGCCCGGGCATGGCCAGGGCGAAGATGAGCATCAGCTTCCCGCCCAGGTCCACCACCTCGTCGGCCCCCTCGCCCGCCACAAAGGCGCTCGTTATGTGTCGACCGAAGACCGCCAGCACCACCGCCACCAGGGTGGTGACCGCCAGGGCGTAGCGGGCGGCCAGGTAGGTGGCCCGCTCCGACAGGTCGGGCCGCCTTGCCCCCAGCCCCTGCCCCACCAGGGCACTGGTGGCAACGCTGATGCCAAAGCCGGCGTTGAAGGCCAGTCCCTGAATGGCCAGGGTAACGCCATGGGCCGCCACCGCCGTCGTCCCCATGCTGGCCACGATGCGGGTGTAGAGCATGAAGGCGATGTTGAACTGGGCCTGCTCCAGCCCCGTCGGCACCCCCACCCACAGGATCCGCCGCGCCTCCCGCGGGTCCAGAGGCGGCCCTTCCAGGGGGCGCCAGCGCAGCATCCTCCGTCCCGAGAGCAGCACCCCCAGTCCCAGCAGCGCCCCGACGAAGGCCGCGATGGTGAAGCCGGCACCGGAGCCCGCCACCTCCAGGCGCGGGAACGCGGCCACCCCGTTGACCAGCAGATAGGCGGCCACCGCATTGACGGCGTTGACGCATATGCCGATGAGCATGGGAGTGCGGGTGTCGCCCGCGGCCTGCAGCGCCGAGTTGACGGCATACAGCAGCGACCAGAACACCATGCCGATGGCGCTGGCCTGCAGGTATTCGGCGCCGAGGCGCTTTGCCTCCGGCTCGGCGCCCAGCATCCCCAGCGCCCACTCGCCCAGGAACCACAACCCCAGGGCCAGGGCTACGCCCCAGATGGCGGCCATGGTCAGGGCGGTCCGCACGGTGGCGTCAGCCCGCTGCATCTCCCGGGCGCCCACGGCCCGCGCCACCACGGCGATGGTGCCTGCCCCCACAGCCCCCATGCCGGCGAGGCACAGCCAGTAGACCTGCCCACCCAGCCGCAGACCGGCCAGCGCGTCCTCGCCCAGGTGGCCCACCAGGTAGGTGTCCACCAACTGGACCAGGGAGTAGGCCAGCTGCTGGACCACTACCGGCCAGGCCAACTGGACGACGGACCAACCCAGGCGCCTCTCGTCCAGGGTCGGCAGGGGCCTCGTTGGTATGGCCTCAGCAGCCTCGGCAGACACAGGGCGGCTCCTATGCTCGCGACCTAGCTTATGCTAAGATGGCGAGCTGGGCCATACGCTGTCATGGCGACCAGCCGCGGCCATAAATGGTTCGCCGCCGTCTACGACCGCCTGTGCGCCCGGGCCGAGGCCACCTTCCTGCGGCCGGTGCGCGCCGATGTAGCCGGCGGCGCCCGCGGGCTGGTGCTGGAGCTGGGGTGCGGCACCGGCGCCAACTTCCCCTACTACCGCGACGACGCCCGTGTGGTAGCCACCGAGCCTGACCCCTACATGCTGGCCCGGGCGGCGCGGCGGGCGAGGGCGCTGGGCCGGCCCATCGCCATCGTCCAGGCTGTGGCCGAGGCCCTCCCCTTTCCCGATGCGACCTTCGACACGGTCGTCGCCACGCTGGTGCTCTGCTCCGTGGACGACCCCCTCCGCGCCCTGGCCGAGGCGCGAAGGGTCCTTCGGCCCGGGGGCGAGCTGCGCTTCTACGAGCACGTGCGCTACCCCGCAGGGCCATTGGCCCTGCTCCAGGACGCCGTGACCCCCATCTGGAGGTGGTTCGGCGCCGGCTGCCATCCCAACCGCGACACCCCCCGCCTGTTCAGAGAGGCGGGCCTGGAGGTGGTGCGGCTGGACTGGAGCGAACCCCTTCCGCCTCTGCCGCCCATGTGTCTGGCCCGACTGCACGTGCTGGGGGTGGCACGGGTGCCCTGAGCCATGGACGGCGTCGTGCTGGTGTTGGGGGCAGGAGGCATCCGTGGCTGGGCGCACGTGGGCGTGCTGAAAGCGCTGCACGAGGCGGGAGTGCCCATTGCCGGCATCGTGGGGGCCAGCGCCGGTGCGCTCATCGGCCCCATGTATGCCGCCCACCGTGACGTGGACTCGATGTTACGCCTGGCCCTCTCGGCGGACACTGCCTCCCTCACCGCCTGGTTCCTGGGCGGACTGCGCATCGCCCCCGATGCCTGGGGGTTCGGGCGCCACCTGTGGCACGCCTACGGCCGGCTGTCCTTCCAGGAGCTGGCAGTGCCTTTTGCGGCCGCGGTGCTGGACGTGGCCTCCTGCCGCCGCTACCTCGTGACCGAGGGCAATGTGGGCAAGGCAGTGGAGGCGAGCATCCGCTCCCCCGTCATCTGCCCGCCGGTCTGGATAAACGGTCGCCCTCTGGTGGATGGAGGCCTCCACGACACGGTGCCGGTGGGCCTTGCCCGTAGGCTGTTGGGGGATGGCCGGCCGGTGGTGGCCGTCACGGTGGGCGAGTTCTTCCTGCTGCCGGAGTCGCTCCGCCCCGTCTCGGCCCGGGTGGGCAAGCGGCTGCGGCGGCTGGACGTGGAGCCGGCCTCGCGCCTGGGCCAGGTGGCCTTCATGGCCCGTCTGCTCTCGCTGGGACCTCCCCAGCGTCCTCCAGCCGACCTGACGATCCGCCCCGACCTGAGAGGGATCGGTGCCTTCGTGCCGTTAGGCATGGCCAGGGCGGTGCGCAAGGGGGAGGAGGCGGCGAGGGCAGCCCTGCCAGCCATCCGCCGTCTGCTGGGCGAAGGCTAGGGCCCGCCACGGGTGGGCAGCACCACCCAGGCCCGCCCAGGGGTGGTGACGCCCTCCCGTTCGTTCTCGGCCCACACCTCGCACTCCACCATGTGCAGACCATCGCGGACATATTTGTCCACCACCCGCCCCTTGCAGGTCATGACATCGCCCGGACGCTGCTGCCTCCTCATCTCGAAGTAGAGCTTCTTCAGGAATCCCTCGTCGCCCATCCAGTCGGTGATGACCCGCACCAGGGCTGCCTGCAAGAAGCCGGTGTTCATGAATATGTCCGGATGGCCGGCGCGGCGGGCGAACTCGGGGTCGAAGTGGAGTGGGTACCAGTCCTGGGTGCCGCTCACCTGTTGGAAGACACGCCGCAGGTTGATCTCCAGCGAGAAGCCCGGCAGCTCCTCGCCCACCTCCACGTCTTCCCAGTAGCGCTGGGGGCGCTTCATGGCTGCCCCTCCTGCCGTGCCCCGGCCACCTCCTCGGGCGTGCGGTGGAACAGGTGAGTGTTGCGGATAATGCACACCACCTTGTCGTCCTGGTTGCTTATCACCAGCTCGCTCACTACCCATACTGCCTCGGGGTCGATGCTGATGGGCTTCTGGAAGACGTCTACGATGCGCCGCCGCACCGAGAGGTGGTCGCCTACCCTGATCACATCGAACCACTCCACTTCCTGGGACATGTTGATGATGCGCTTGCCAGGCGCTGGGATCACCGGGATGAGCGGCTCGAATGCCGGCGGCCACGGGCCCAGGCTGGCGAAGTAGAGGGCCAGCCAGCCCGACGGCGGGCAGATTACAGCTCCCCAGCGAGTGCGACGGGCGTAATCGGGGTCCAGAAACAGCGGATTGGTGTCCTCCACCATCTGGCAGTGGCGGCGGATGGGGTCGTGCTCCACCGGATAGCGGCCCCTGGCCGGCGGCGACTCCATCCCTACGAAACGCTTCCTCACCTCTTCGATGTCAAACCTTTGGGCCATGGGTCCCTCCAGCGAGAGCTTTCGCCGACGGCCCCATTATAGGCGCTCGCCACGGGAGGGGACCAAAGGTCACACCCGCTGCGGGACCTCCGGCCCTTCTGCCCGCGTGGGGCATCGGCCACAATAAAGATGGAGAGGCGAGGATGGCACGAGGTGAGGGCATGACCGTGGGGACGGCGGTGGGCAAGGGGGTATCCCTCCTGACCGCCCGCATCGTGGGGCGGCGGGACCTCACCGACGACCTGATGCTCCTCTGGCTGGAGGTGCCCAGCTCCTTTACCTTCCGCCCCGGGCAGTACATCACCATCGGCCGCGACGGCATCGAGCGCCCCTACTCCATCGCCTCGGCGCCCCACGAGCTGCCGCGGGTGGAGCTGTTCATCGAGCTGGTGCGGCACGGCAAGCTGACGCCCCGCCTC
>DATLZD010000004.1:0-30914 GCA_035574155.1 Dehalococcoidia bacterium
CGCCCTGGGCCGCCCCGTGTGGCGGGCCGTCCGCCACCGCCTCCGCGAGCTGCTGACCGAGGAGCGGTGGCGTCCGCGGGTGGGGGCGGCCCTGCTGCCCATGGCGGAGGTGGAGCTGCTATTGCCTGTGCGCCCGGGCGATTATGTGGACTTCTACGCCTCCCTGCACCATGCCAGCAACATGGGCCGCATCCTCAGGCCGCAGCAGGACCCCCTCCCACCCAACTGGCGATGGCTGCCCATCGGCTATCACGGCCGCTCGGCCACCGTGGTGGTTTCCGGGACGCCGGTGACGAGGCCACGGGGCCAGGTCTCCACCCCTGACGGACCCGTCCTAGCGCCGACGCGCATGCTGGACTTCGAGCTGGAGGTCGGTTTCGTTACTGGGCCGGGCAACGAGCTGGGGCGGCCCATACCTGTGCGGGAGGCGTGGGACCACATCTTTGGCCTGCTGCTGGTGAACGACTGGAGCGCCCGGGACATCCAGGCCTGGGAGTACGTGCCCCTGGGGCCCTTCCTGGGCAAGTCCTTCGCCACGTCCGTATCGCCCTGGCTGGTCACGCTGGAGGCCCTGTCGCCTTTCCTGGTGCCCCTGCCGGCCCAGGAGCCGTCACCATTGCCGCACCTGGCCGACCCGGAGCCCTTGACCTACGATCTCCGCCTGGAGGTGGCCCTGATAGTGGACGGACAGGAGGAGGTGGTGTCGCGCACGAACCTACGGCACCTCTACTGGTCCCTCGCCCAAATGCTGGCCCATGCCACCAGCAACGGCGCCCTGACGCGGCCGGGAGACCTGTGGGCCACGGGGACCGTCTCCGGGCCAGAACCGGGCTCCTATGGCTGCCTGATGGAGCTGACCTGGCGGGGCCAGCGCCCGCTGTCCCTCGGAGACGGGTCCCAGCGCTCCTTCCTGGAGGACGGTGACACGGTGGTCATGCGGGGCTGGTGCCAGGGAGAGGGTGGACTGCGCATCAGCCTGGGAGAGGTGCGGGGCACGGTCCTGCCAGCGCCCTAGGCCAGTGCCTCGGCGATGGCCCTGGCCGCTTCCAGCACATGGGGGGCCACCTTCTCCACGTCCAGCTCGCCGATGGTGACCACGCCCACGCTGGCGTCGGCCGGCCGGCCGCCGACGCAGATGGGGGCGGCGATGCCTGAGGCCCCCGGTTGCAGCTCCCCCCGTGTCACCGAGTAGCCCAGCCTGCGGGCCTCCTTCACCTCTTCACGTTCGCCGGGCTGGGGAGGACGGCCCGCCAGGATGGCCAGTCCCGATGCCCCCCGTTCTATGGGATGTCGGAAGCCGACCCGGTAGGCGACGTGGATGTTGGACCTCCGGGGCTCTACTACGGCTACGGCCACGGCCTCGTCACCATCGGCCAGGGTAACGAAGGCCGTGGCCTGGACCTTTTCCGCCAGTTCGGCCAGGATAGGCAGGGCAACGGTGCGCAGGTCATGGGCCACCCCTCTGACCAGGTCCATGATGCCTGTGCCCAGGAAATAGCGGCCGTCACGGTCGCGCCGCACCAGCCGGTGCTGGGCCAGGGTCGCCAGCAGTCGGTAGACATTGGTGCGATGGATGCCCAGCCGGCTGGCCAGCTCGGTGACCGTCAGACCCTCAGGCTCCTGGGCCAGGGCCTCCAGCAGCCTGAGGCCCCGGTCCAGCGTCTGGGAGGAGCGGATGCGTTCCTGCCGTGGCTGTCGCGCGCGTGGTCCGGCGGGAAGGCCCATCTTCTCTACACGGGTGCTGCTCCGAACGTATCTTAACAGGGAGCAAGAAGCGCCGCTACACGCTGCCGAGCGCGTGCCTGCGCCGGAGGTGGACGACCGTAGACGGCGGGGGCCGTGGCGGGTGTTGCTGGTGGGGCCGTGGGCAGGACATTCGCCAACTCGTACTGACGGGAAGGGGGCCTCGTGCTCCCGCTGCGCAATAGTCCCCTTCCGCCCCTGGGGAGGGGCGAGGGGATGGACGTCTCACGGACCCGCCTCCCTGACCTGACGGCGGACGATGTTGCCCCCCGCCCGCTCCGGTGGCCACACGATGAGGCCCTCCCAACGGGGCGGGGCACCCCGCAGCCGAAGGCCTCCAGCGTCACGCTCCAGCAGGCGGGGCAGCAACCGCTGCAGCCGCTGGTCCTCGCTGCTGCCCGGCGAGATGTAGAGGCGGCGACGCAACTCCTCGAGGGCTGCCCCCTCATCGGGGAACGGGCGCGGGGGTGCCTGCTGGACCATCTCCAGGTCCGGGTAGAGGCCCATCTCCCACAACACCGGCAGGAGCAGGCGCAGGCCCGGCAGCTCGACTCGCCGCTCCCCCCGCACCAGCCTCCAGGCGCGGCTGAAGACCGAGATGGGGGCGTCCATGAACATGAGCACCAATAGGGACCGGCGGGCGTGCTCCACCAGCTTGCGTAGGAAGCCGTCCACCCTCTCAACACCGTAGAGGACGTGGGAACAGAGGACCACGTCGTGGGGCGCCACCTGGGCCTCCTCCCACGTGGTCTGGACCACCTCCACGTTGTGGATGCCTGCCTCCCGCATCCCCTCCCGTAGGGCCTCCACCATGCTGGGGGAGGGCTCCACCACCGTCACCTGACGGCACCTGAGGGCCATGGGGAGGGCGAAGCGGCCGGCACCGCCGCCCACGTCCAGCACCGTGTCGTCGGGCCGGAGCCGGCGGAGGATGGCGGACAGGGCGGGATCGTCGGCCCTATGAGGGTCCTGGCGGAAGAAGGGGGTGAAGGGGCGCCAGAAGTCGGCCGGCTCCTCGCCCATGGCCCGGCGCGACTGGGCGTGGTGGGCCTGGACCTGGCGCATCCAGCGCCTGAGGGCGGGCCCAGCCCTGGCCACGCGAGCGCTCATGGCACCTGCTACTGTAAGGGCCCGCTGGGGGGCCCTCAAGGGCACCGCCGGGGGGCACATGCGTCCCGGATATGCGGCTGCCTGGCCGACCCGTCCCTTGCCCTGGTGGGGTCTCGGGGGCTTGACACAGCTGGCCCCGGCGGGTAGGATAGTCGACAAAGTGAGGCAGAAAACTCAACAATCGCCTGCGCCGACCGGCGGCCCACGGCAGCCGCGGGAGGGGAGAGCATGACCACCGCCCAGACCCCTGGTGCCCAGCTGGAGATACCGTCCTGGGATCTGGTGCTCAAGCGCAACAGCATCGAGCGGCTCAAGCAGGAGCGCTTTCCTCTGGACATCATTCATGAGCTGCCCGAGCTCATCGCCCGCGGCTACGAGGCCATCCCGGAGGAGGACATCGTCCGCCTCTACTGGTGGGGGATTGCCCATGACAAGCCCAAGATCGGGACCTTCATGGTCCGCATCAAGGTCCCCGGCGGCCTCCTCTCGCCCGCCCAGCTCCGGGCCATCGGGGCCATCTCCCTGCGCTACGGCCGCAACTACGGCGAGCTGACCACCCGCCAGGGGCTGCAGCTGCACTGGGTGCGCATGGAGAAGCTGCCCGAGGTCCTGGAGGCCATCGCCCAGGCTGGCCTCACCACCGTCGGCGCCGAGGGCGACACGGTGCGCAACATCACCTCCTGCCCCGTCAACGGCATCAGTCGTGACGAGCTGTTCGACGTGCGGCCGGTCATCGAGCAGGTGGCCCGCTTCTTCTGGGGCAACCGGGACTACTCCAACCTGCCCCGCAAGCACAAGTTCACCATCGCCGCCTGCCCCTACCAGTGCAATGCCCCCGAGATCCACGACATAGCCCTGGTGGGGGTCATCAAGGACGGCCGCCCCGGCTTCGCCGTCCGGGTGGGAGGCGGCCTCTCGGCCACCCCCCGCCTCTCCCGCGACCTGGGCGTCTTCGTCCCGGTGGAGGAGGCGGTGGACGTGTTGCGGGCCATCACCGACGTCTGGCAGAACAACAACCGCTACCGCATCAGCCGTGCCAAGGCCCGCATCAAGTTCCTGGTGGACGACTATGGCCCCGAAGGGGTGCGGCGCATGGTGGAGGAGCGGCTGGGACGGCCCCTGGAGGACGGCCGGGCGCCGGAGGCCATCGGCGAGGCCGACCACCTGGGGATCCACCCCCAGAAGCAGGAGGGTCTTTACTACGTGGGCTTCCCCGTGCCCAACGGCTGGATGACGGGCGCCCAGATGCAGCAGCTGGCCGATGTGGTGGAGGAGGTGGGGGGCGACATCCGCCTCACCCGCGAGCAGAACTTCATCGTGGGCAACGTGCCCGAAGACCGCCTGCCGTGGCTGCTGGAGAAGGTGGCGGCCATCGGCTTCCCCCACGACCGGCACAAGCTCTACGCCACCTCCACCGCCTGCACCAGCCACGACTTCTGCAACTACTCGGTGTCCGAGACCAAGGGCAAGCTGGGCGAGATCATCGAGGCGCTGGAGCACCGCTTCGGGCGTCGCATCGAAGGGCTGAAGATCTACATGGACGGCTGCCCCCACGCCTGCGCCCACCACTGGGTGGGCGAGATAGGCCTCCAGGGCACCACCGCCCCTGCCCCGGGTGGCGGCAAGGTGGAGGCCTACGACGTCTCCCTGCGGGGAGGCCTGGGCACCAAGGCCGCCATCGGCCGTCCCCTGCTGCGCCGCGTCCCTGCCGACCGCATCACCGACGTGCTGGTGCGCCTGGTGGGGGCGTGGCTGGAGGAGAAGGAGCGGCGCCAGAACGGTTACTCCTTCCGCGACTTCTGCGATGAGCGCAGCGACGAGGAGCTGCAGCGCATCGCCCTGGAGGAGCCGGCCCAGCAGGCGCCCGCCGAGGTGGCCGTGCTGCGCATCCCGGGGCCGTTGCTGGAGCTCACCGAGGGCATCGACCACCTAGAGGTACGGCCAGGGACGGTGCGCAGCGTCATCGAGGAGGCAGCGCAGCGCTTCCCCGCCCTCAAGGCCCGCCTCCTGACGGCCGAGGGCGACGTCGACCCCGCCTATCTGCTCTACCTGAACGAGGACGACGTCCGTGGCCTGCAGGGGCTGGACACGCCCGTGAAGGCGGGCGACGAGCTGCTGGTCCTCATGGCCATGTCGGGAGGCTAGAAGACCGCCGAGGTGAAGGGAGATGCAGGAGAGGATCGTCTTCGACGACCTGGAGATCGGCGAGATCGCCGTCGAGCTGGACGACAAGGAGCCCCAGGACGTCATCGCCTGGGCGCTGGAGACCTTCGGCGACCGCATCGCCGTGGTCACCGCCCTCCAGGCGGAGGGGATGGTGGTCCTGGACATGGCCTACCGCATCCGCCCTGACATCACCGTCATCACCGTGGACACCTGGCGCCTGCCCCAGGCCACCTACCAGTTCCTGGAGGAGGCCCGGTCCCGCTACCACCTGGCCCGCTGGCAGGTCCTGACCCCCGACCCGCGGGAGGTGGAGGTGATGGTGCGACGCCACGGCGAGGACCTGTTCTACAAGGCGGTCCCTCTGCGGCTGGTCTGCTGCCACATCCGTAAGGTGCGGCCCCTCATCCGTGCCCTGGAGCACCTGGACGCCTGGTTCACCGGCCTGCGCCGCGAGCAGTGGGCCTCCCGCGCGGCCATCCGCAAGGTGGAGCTGGACCACGACCACGGCGGCATCGTCAAGGTCAACCCTCTGGCCGACTGGACCAAGGAGGAGGTCTGGGACTACATCCACCAGCACGGCGTGCCCTACAACCCCCTCTATGACCAGGGCTATACCAGCATCGGCTGCGACCCCTGCACCCGGCCCATCCAGCCCGGCGAGGACGACCGGGCGGGGCGCTGGTGGTGGGAGGTCAACGCCCCCAAGGAGTGCGGCATCCACTGCCCCATAGAGACGGGCGGGTTCGAGCACGAGGCCGAGGCCATCCTCAAGGAGGCGGAGGGCGTCCAACTGTGACGGCCACGCCCGAGGGCGAGGCCCTCTCCCTCTCCCCCGAGGAACGGGAGCTGGTCTCCCAGGAGCTGGCCGCCCTGCTGCCGGCCCTGAGGGATGACCGGCAGGAGGGCTACCGCTCCCTGGCCAAAGCGGTGGACGAGGGCACGGTGCCGCCCGACCTGGTGCCCCTGCTGGAGGGGCTGGTGGCCATGGCCCTGGAGACGGGCCGCGCTCGCCGTCTCTACACCGCCGAGGGGGAACGGGTGCTGACGGAGGTGTTCCGCCGCACCCCCGGCGGGCGAGAGCTGGTGCGCCACCTGGAGGAGGTCAACAAGGCCCTGGGCGTCCTTTCGGGGCGCACCCTGTGGGGCGTGCGGGTGGCCATGAGGACCCTGGGCCACTTCACCGTCGCCCTGGACACCGAGGGGGCCTCCGTCACCTTGGCCGTGCGCCCCGGGGTAGTAACCCTGGAGAGCGTGGCCATCGGCGGGGGCGGGGGCCCCGGCTAGAGCGCACACCGATCCCCACGTCAGGAGGCAGGAAACATGAGCGAAGGGCGGGGCTACGTGGTCTGGCTCACGGGCCTCTCCGGCGCCGGCAAGAGCACCATCGCCGAGGCCCTGGCCGAGCGGCTGAGGGCAGTCGGCCAGCGGGTGGAGGTGCTGGACGGGGACGTCGTCCGCCAGCACTTCAGCAAGGGCCTGGGCTTCAGCCGCGAGGACAGGCTGGAGAACATCCGTCGTGTGGCCTACGTGGCCCACCTGCTGGCCCGCAACGGCGTGGCAGTCCTGGTGGCCCTCATCTCCCCCTACCGCGAGGGACGGGACTACGCCCGCGCCCTCATCGGCGACTTCGTGGAGGTTTATGTCAAGTGTCCCCTGGAGGTCCTGGTCCAGCGGGACGTGAAGGGGCTCTACGCCAAGGCCCTGCGGGGCGAGGTGCCCAACTTCACCGGCATCAGCGACCCCTACGAGGAGCCCCTCTCCCCTGACCTGGTGCTGGAGACGGACCGCGAGTCCCTGGACGAGAGCGTGGCCAGGCTCTGGTCGGCCCTGGTCCAGCGCGGCTACGTCCCGGCCACGGTGCCCACCGGCGACGGTAGGAGGTAGGCCATGACCAGCACCCCTCACGGCGGCCGCCTGGTGGACCGCGTGCTGCCGCCCGAGCGGCGGTCAGAGCCCCGGGAGCGGGCGCGGAGGTTGCCCGCCGTCCGCCTGGACGCCCGCCAGCTCTCGGACCTCCAGATGATCGCCCAGGGGGCCTTCAGCCCTCTGGAAGGCTTCCTCTGCCGGGAGGACTACCGCAGTGTCCTGGAGCACATGCGCCTGGCCAACGGGACCGTCTGGCCCCTGCCCATAACCCTGGCGGTGGACAGCGAGGCCGCCCGCTCCCTGCGGGAGGGCCAGGAGGTGGCCCTCCTGGCCCCCGACGGCCGGCTGGCCGGCCTCCTGGAGCTGGAAGAGGTCTTCCCTTACGACAAGGAGCAGGAGGCCCAACGGGTCTTCCGCACCACCGACCCGGCCCATCCAGGGGTGGCGGCCCTCCTCCAGCGGGGCGACGTGCTCCTGGGCGGCAAGGTCTGGGCATTGGACCTGGAGCGGGGCGACGGCCCCTTCCGGCCTTACTACCTTACGCCGGCAGAGACGCGCGCCGAGTTCGCCCGCCGCGGCTGGCGCACGGTGGTGGGCTTCCAGACCCGCAACCCCATCCACCGCGCCCACGAGTACATCCAGAAATGCGCCCTGGAGATAGTGGACGGCCTGCTGGTCCACCCACTAGTGGGGGAGACCAAGGCCGACGACATTCCGGCCGAGGTCCGCCTGCGCTGTTACCAGGCCCTGCTGCAGGGCTACTATCCGCAGGAGAGGGTGCTGCTCGCCGTCTTCCCGGCCTACATGCGCTACGCCGGGCCACGGGAGGCCGTCTTCCATGCCCTTTGCCGCAAGAACTACGGCTGCACCCACTTCATCGTCGGAAGGGACCACGCCGGCGTGGGCAACTACTACGGCCCCTACGATGCCCAGCACATCTTCCGTGAGTTCCATCCCGATGAGCTGGGCATAGCCCCCCTCTTCTTCGAGAACGCCTTCTATTGCCGGCGCTGCGGGGGCATGGCCTCCGCCAAGACCTGTCCCCACCCGCCGGAGGAGCAGGTGAACCTCAGCGGCACGCAGGTCCGGGCCATGCTGGCGCGGGGGGAGATGCCCCCGCCCGAGTTCACCCGCCCCGAGGTGGCCCGCCTGCTGCTGGAGGCCCAGGGGCGCTGACGGTGGCCTCATCCTGGGCGACCGCCCTATAATCCTGGGGAGACCACCACAGGAGCGGAGCCATGGAGCTGGACGGAGTTGTCACCTTGGTCACTGGCGGGGCCTCGGGGCTGGGCGAGGCCACCGTGCGCCGCTTGCTGGGGGCAGGCTCCCGCGTCGTCATCGTGGACCGAGACGTGGCCCGCGGCGAGGCCCTGGCCCGAGAGCTGGGCGAGGTAGCCCTCTTCGCCCAGGCCGACATCACCGATGAGGCCTCCACCGCCGCCGCCATCGAGAAGGCGGTCTCCCTTGGCCCCCTGCGCGCCGTCGTCCACTGCGCAGGCATCGGCTGGGCCGGCCGGGTCCTGGGACGCGATGGCACCCCCCATGACCTGGGGCGGTTCCGCATGGTCATCGAGGTGAACCTGGTGGGCACCTTCAACGTCCTGCGGCTGGCAGCGGCGGCCATGGCCAAGAACGAGCCCACCGCCGAGGGTGAACGGGGAGTGATCATCAACACCGCATCGGTGGCCGCCTTCGATGGCCAGATCGGTCAGGCCGCCTACGCTACCTCCAAGGCCGGGGTGGTGGGGCTCACGTTGACCGCCGCCCGGGACCTGGCCAGCCTGGGCATAAGGGTGGTGACCATCGCCCCGGGCATCTTCGACACGCCCCTCTTCCGCCTCATGCCGGAGCCCCAGCGACAGGCGTTGGCCGAGCACGTCCCCTTTCCCAGGCGCCTGGGACGCCCCGAGGAGTTTGCCCTCCTGGCCGAGAGCATCATCCGCAATCCCTACCTCAACGGTGAGACCATCCGCCTGGACGGCGCCCTGCGCATGCCGCCCCGCTAGCTCCCTTTCAGGCCAGGTGACGGTATAGCCAGGAAGCGAGGCAACGGCAGGCCCAAGCAGGGGACAGGCCAGCCAGGACCCGCAGCGCTCGTCCCAGGGCTGCCCGTCTCCCGCCCTGTCCCCGCTCGGGGGTGGGGAAGTAGAAATAAGGCAGGGGCGACTCGCAGGCCCCCCACAGGGACTTGAAGCGGCGCAGGCCAGCGTGGTCGGCGTCGGTGCGGCCCATGTCCAGGACCTGCATGCCCATCTCCTGGGCCAGGACGATGGTCCGCCACATGAGCAGGTTGTTGGGCCTCACCTCCAACCAGTCGGGCCGAGAGACGTTGGCCTTGTAGACCATGGCCTGTCGCCACCATAGGAGGAGGTTGCAGGCCACCACCTCACCGTCCACCTCGGCCAGCAGGAGGGTGCCTAGCCCGCGGCCCAGAAGGTGCTCGCCCACGGCGGCGAAAAAGCGGCGCGGTGCCGGCAGCAGGCGCTGACGTCGACGGGTGGCCTCGTAAAGGCGGTAGAAAAGGGGCATAGCCTCGGGGCCGGCCCGACGCACCTTCACCCCCGACCGAAGGGCCTTGCGCACGCCACGGCGGGCCGATTCGTGGACCCGTCGCTCCAGCTCCGTTAGGTCGGAGGGCACCTCCATTACGTGGCGGACGAAGAGGCTGGCCACCGTGACGAAGCCGAGGGGCACCAGGCGGTCGGGCTCACCGCCCCGCAGCTCCACATATTCGAGGCCACGGCGACGCGCCTCGTGCTGCACCGCCGCCGCCAGGGCAGCCATCTCATCGGCATCCTGGGCCAGGGCGGGACACAGGTCGCTGAAGGGCAGGCCCACCAGGCGGTGGCCGGTGATACGGCTCCTGACCAGCATCAGGGGGAGCGCAGCCGTTATTTCCCCCTGCGCCGTCTCCAGGACATAGTAGACAGGCTGGAAGCCGTAGGCGGCGGTCAGCGCCCGTGCCCAGTGAGGGGTATGGAAGACCGTCGCCCCAGGGTGCCAGGCCACGAAGTCCTCCCAGGCCGGCTCCCGGCAGGGGTCGATGGCCCTGACGCGGCCCCCGCTCATGCCTCCGCCCCTTGCGCCTGGCCCAACAGCGACGGCCCGTCCTCGTGCAGGGCCACGTATTGCTGGCGGACCCTCGACCAGGAGTGGCGCAGGGCCACCTGCCGGGCGGCCTCCCCCAGCCGTCGCCGCAGCGCCTCGTCCCTGTAAAGGCGCAGGATGGCGTCGGCCAGGGCACGGTGGTCGCCTGGCGGGTAATAGAGCACCGCCTCGCCGAAGACGCGCCGGATGGCGGGTTGCGCGGCCGCCACCACCGCACGGCCCATCCAGGCATACTCGAACAGCTTATTGGGCAGGGCGTTGAAATGGACCGGCACCACGCCCACCTGGGCGCGGGAGATGGCCGCTGCCACCTGGCTGTAGGGCAGCCAGCCCCTGAAGTCCACCGTCCCGTCCAGGCCCAGGCGGGCCGCCAGGGCCTGGGCAGCCCTGCGGTGCTCGCCGTCGCCTATCACCCACACCCGCAGCTCGGGCAGCAGCGGCCTCAACTCGGCCGCAGCTCGCAGGAGGTCATCGACCCCATAGCGGGGCAGGATGGAGCCGTGGGTCATGACCAAGAAGCCCTCCGCCCCAGCAGGGGCGTCCCCCATCGGGGCACGAAAGGCCCTGTCGTCGGGGACGTTGGGCAGCCAGACCACCTCTCGGGCCGGGGTGCCGCGCGAGACCACCCGCTCCACGGCATCGGGGTCGACGACGATGACCACCTGGGCCAGGGCAGCGCTGGCCCGCTCAAGCCAGCCGGCGGCCCGCAGCGGCAGAGAGCCGGGCCGCAGGCCGTAGGCGCAGGCCAGGGTCTCCGGCAGGAGGTCGAAGATGTAGAGGACCACCCTGGTGCCCAGCAGGCGCGGCAGCCAGGCCGCGAAGACGGCGTAATCGGGGGGAGTGCAGAACTCCAGCACGCTGTAGCCCCTCGCTCCCCAGAGGGCAGGCAGGACCATACCCAGGAGGCTGCAGAAGGCGGAGTGCTCCCACAGGTGGCGGAGGAGGCCCGACCGCCGGTGGGCCAGGGGCAGCCGGACAACTATGCCCCCCCAATAGCGCTCCACCAACGGCTGTCCCGGCTCCCGGAGGCAGATGACGTCCACCTGGTAGCCAGCCTCGTGCAGGGCACTAGCGTTGCGCCTCAAGTGCTCCTCACGGGGAAAGTAGCCCAGACGCACCAGGCACGCCCTCTTCATGCCCGCACCTCCACGGCCCTTCCCGCCCTTCGGGCCTCCACCGCCTCCTCATAGACCGCCGCTACCCGCCGAGCGATGGCGCCCAGCTCCAGGTGCTGGACCTTCCGGCGGCCATCAGTGCGGCCACCGAACTCCAGGGCCATCTCCAACTTGGCGGCGATATCCCCGGGTTCCTGGCTGCAGAGGTAGCAGCCCTCGGTGTCGCCGATGACCTGGGGCACGTCGCCCACCGCCGTGGAGACGATGGGCAGGTTGCAGGCCATGGCCTCCTTCACCACCATGGGCGACCCCTCGGCATCGGAGACCAGCAACAGCACATCGCAGGCGTTCATGTAGAGGGGCACCAGGGAATGAGGCCGGCCCGAGGCCAGCACCAGCTCCACGTCGTCGCGACGGCAGCGCAACAGCCCCACGGCGGCCTGCACCAGGTCCCAGCGCTTCTCGGGGCGCGAATGCTCGCCGGCCCACAGCACCAGCCGCCTGCCAGGCGGCAGTCCCAGGGCGCGGCGGGCCTCCTGACGGGGCATGGGGCGGAAGAGCCCCAGGTCCACGCCGCAGGGGATGACATGGGCGCGGGGACAGCCCAGCCGCTCCCGCATCTCCTCGGAAACGACGATGACCTGGTCGAAGAAGCGGGTGAAGAGCCGGCAGAGCAGCGCCTGCCAGGTCATGAACACCTCAGGACCGTGATGGGTGAGCACCACGGGACAGCGGCGCTGGGCCAGGGCCACCAGCCCAGAAAAGATGTAATGGGCATGGACGACATCGTAGCGGCGTCGCGACAGGGCCCTCCACAGCCGTGGATAGGCCCACAGATAGTTCAGGCGGCTGCTCCTGCCGTCGATGAAGAGGACGTCCACCGTCAGTCCCAGGCGGCGCAGGGAGTCCACCTGCTCCTGGACGAACACCCCGAAGGCCGGCCTCCCCGGCTGTGGATACATGTTGGTCACCACCAATATGCGCATCGCCACCTCCTCAACGGCGTCCTGGCCATGGGGTCATCCGGGTTGAGCTGGGACGGGTTGGACAGGAGCAGGCCGTTCAGCAGCGTGCGGAAGCGGTCCTGGTAGTCACGGAGCACCGCCAGCGTGACCAGGTCACGCGGGTCCCTCCCCTCCCCTGAGGTGTCCACCACCCACAGCCTGTGTTCGCGGGCCAGTCGCAGATAGATGTCCCGCTGGGCAGCCAGCACAGACGGCGGGGCCGCCTCGTCGCCTCGGGCGCTGGCCACCTCCGGCGGCACGTCCAGCAGGAAGGCATGGTCCGGCCGGGGCGCAAGGGCTAGCAGCAACCGCAGGGCCAGGGTGGCTAGGGGACCCCCGCCACCCAGGCGCGACAGTATCTCAGCGGCGGCGTCATAGGTGTAGCGGTCGCAGACCACCACCTTGCCCAGCAGACGTGGCAACCAGGCATGCCAGGCCAGGGACACCAGCACATCGAGGGCATTGGCCGCGGCCCACAGGGCAGGCAACGGCGGGACGGTGGACGGGGGATGCCCCTCCCCGCCACCGTCGTCGTCCAGCAGTCTGCGGGCGACGCCCGACAGGGCACGATAGGCGGGCGAGCATCCACACCTAGTCCAGACCACCCGCGCCCTGACCCCCGAGATGCGGAGGGCAGAGTGCAACGCCTTGGCTACGGTGCTCTTGCCGGCCCCGTCCAGCCCGCTGAGAGAGACCAGCAGCCCCGGCTGGGGGCGCAGCCCAGACTTCTGCTTGAAGCCCCAGACCAGGACCTTCAGCAGGTCGGCAGCCCGCGCCGCTGGCAGACGCTGGCCATCGCTGAGGACCTTACGGTAATAGAGCAGCTTGCTGACGGGGAAGGAGATGGGAAAGGGGGTGCGGGCCTTCGCGCGGCGCAGCTGCAGCCAGTAGGCATAGGCCCAGGGGTAAGCCCTCAACGCCCTCCGCCAGCGGCTGACCAAGGCCGGTGGGGCCGTCGTGCGGCCGGTGAGGGCCTCCTCCATGCGCACGCAGGCCAGCAGCCCCAGCAGGAGGCCGTCGTGCCAGCCGCGGTTCAGCGCTTCCCCCTCGATATAGCCCCAGTCCAGGTCGGGGGCGGCCCAATGGGCCGTCACCTTGTGCAGGTCGAAGAGGGTGAAGCGCTTGTTCTCGTAGAGGGCGTGGGCAACGTTCACCAGGAGGCAGTCCTCGGGGCCGGGCACGGTCAGAAAGGGGTCATCGGGAGCAGGGCGCGCCCGCCGCCAGATGCCCTGGCCCAGGAACTCCACGTCCCAGCCCACCCACGCATGGACGTGCACCGCCAGCACTGACCGCCCGGCCACAAAGCGGCGGAAGAGGAACTTGCGCGGCTCATCTATGTTGCGTAGCCAGACGTAGCCCAGCCCCTCCAGCAGGGCGCGGGCGCGGGGACAGTCATCGGGGTGCACCAGCAGGTCAAGGTTGTCGCTGGTGTAGGGGAACGAGGGAAAGGTCCCCGCCGATTTGAAGGCCAGGCAGGGGATCCCCGCCCGCGCCCAGGCCTCCCTCACCCGCAGGAACTCCTGCCGCTGGGAGCTCAGAGTCTCCTGGTCGCGGGCCAGGGCCTCCCGCCAGGCCCTAGTGCCGGCCAGGGCGGGCGGCAGGTCATCGCTGCAGGCCAGAAGGGGGAACTTGTTGGCCCGCAGCGTGCCCACCAGCCGGCGCGCCGCCCCCTCAGGGCCTTCGTCGGCGCTGGCCAGGGCGTCGGCCACCAGGGGACGGACCAGCGCCGCTGCCGGGACGGTCGCGGCGTCCTTCATAACGCATACACCCCCAGGGCATGGGCCAACAGGTGGCTGGCCACCTCGGCCCACCCGTAGCGCTCCACCATCTCCCGGGTGTGGCTGGGCTGGACCCGGGCCTCGGACAGCAGCAGGGGGAGCTGGGCCCAGTCCTCTAGAAAGTAGAGGCCGTTGCCGGGGACGAACATCAGCGGCAGCCCCCCATATGGGTAGGTGATGACGGGCAGGTTGCAGGCCATCGCTTCCAGCACCGATAGGGGGACGTCGATGGCGCAGCCGGGCTCCTGCACCGGGAACAGGTAGCAGTCGCAGGCCTGGTAGACCTCCTGGACGCTCTGGCGGTAGCCCTCCAGGACGATGGCCCCCGCCTCGGCAGCCAAGGAGGCAGCCAGGTAGGGGTCGCGCCCCATGCTGGTGGCGGCCACCACCACCGGGCGGGCCACCGGCCAGGCATGGCGCAGGGCCTCCAGGTTGCGGCCGGGCTTCACGTGCCCCACGTGCAGGGCCAGGAACTCGGAAGGGGGAAGCCCCAGCCGCCGCCGCAGCGCCTCCTTCTCTTCCTGGGACACAGGCAAGAAGCGCTCCAGGTCCACTCCGGAGGGCAGGAAACGTACGGTGCAACCTATGGCCTGGAGTGTCCTCATGGTCCAGGGCGCCTGTGCGAACACCAGCGACGGCCTCAGCACTCTGGCTAGGGCCCGCGATGGCCCTCGCAGCCGTCGGGGCTGCAGCGACACCATCGCCACGCGGGCGGCGGGGCACACCGCCTGTAAGACCCTCGCCCGCCAGAAGCTGAACAGGGTGGCCGAGGCCGTCGGCACATAGACCACCAGCTCGGGCGACAGGTCCCGCAGGCGGCGGGCCAGCCACGGGCTGAGGAAGAGCCTGTCGGCCGGCACACGTTCTACACCGTCGGCGGCGCCGCCCCCGCCCACGGCCAGCCCGACAGCCCTCCCACCGGCCCGGAGGGCCGCCAGCAGGGAGGCGGCAAAGTTGCGCACCCCCTCGTCGCCGGGGAGGCCCAGGGCCTCCGAGACCACGCACACCAGCGGCCGCCGCTCACTGTGCCCGTCGGCAACCCTCATGGCATACCCCGCCAGCGCCACAGCTCCTGGTACAGGGCATCGTAGGCCGATACCATGGCCTCCACCGTGAAGTGGCGTCGCCAGAGGGCCAGGCCATCGGCGGCGCAACGCCTTCGCAGATCCTCGTCCCGCAGCAGGGAGAGGACCGCTCCCGCCAGGACCTGGGGGGAGCGGGCCGGCACCAGCAGGCCCGGTTGTCCGTCCCGGAAGAGCTCCGGGTTGCCCCCCACATCGGTGGCCACGATGGGCCGGCCCAGGGCCATGGCCTCCAGCAGGAAGTTGGAGCAGCCCTCGTGGTCGCAGGAGGAGAGGACGGCCACGTCCATGGCGGCGATGTAGGGTGCCACCCGTAGTTGGCGCCCGGCGAACACCACCCTGGACCCCAGCCCCAGCCCCCAGGCCATGGCCTCCAGATAGGGCTGGAGGGGGCCGTCGCCCACCACCAGGAAGCGGGCCGTGGGCACCTCCCGGGCCACCAGGGCCGCCGCCCGAAGGAAGGTGGGGTAGTCCTTGGCCGGCTGCAGGCTGGCCACCATACCCACAAGTGGCGTCCCGTCCTCGGCGCCCACCTCGCGCCGCACCGCCTCCCTCTCCTCGTCCGAGCAGGTGACCCTCTCGGCGGATACGCCGTTGTAGACCACCCGCACCTTGTGGGCCGGCACCCCCCGCGAGACCACGTAGCGACGGCCAGCGTCGCTGTTGGCCACCACCACCTGCGCCCAGCGGGTGAGTCGGTCCTCCAGGAAACGGTAGACGTTGCTCCCCAGGCCTGGACGTAGGCGCAGCCCGCACCGCTCCGTCACGATGCGCACGGGTGTGCCCGCCACGATGGCACCCAACAAGGCGAAGAAGGTGGCAGGCGTCAGGAAGGGCTGCACGATGTGGGCCCGCCGCTGCCGCAGCAAGCGGGCCATGCGCCAGATGGGTGAAGGGTCCAGGCGGTGGCGACGGCCCAGGGAGACCACCTCCAATCCCGGCTCACCTGCCAGCTCGCCCTCCAGCGGCTGCCCCGGGTAGAGGGTGGCCACCGTTACCCGGTAACGGGACTTGTCCAGGCCACGGGCCAGCTCCACCAGCTGCCTTTCGGCCCCTCCTAGGCGTAGGTCGTTGATGGCCAGGACGACGGTCAGCCTACCGTCCGGGGGCAGCGGTGACCGCATCTGCCTCCTCCCGTCGCACCAGACCCCCCACCGCAGCGGCGGCCCCCACCAGCAGCCAGAGGGTGATAGCGCTGTCGAAATAGTTGTGGAAGGCCGAATTCACGGCATAGGCCATCAGGGCGGCCAACAGACCCAGGACGACCCCCTGCAGCAGTGCATCCCTGGCCAGCCGATAGGCCCGCAGGAGGCGCAGGCCCGTCGCGACCAGCAGGGCCAGGTAGAGGCCCAGGGCCGGCAGGCCGTAGGTCACCCAGACGTTCAGGTAGTCGTTGTGGGGCGTGTAGATGCCGAGGACTGAGCCGGTGCCCATCTGCCGCTCCCGCCGCAGCAGCTCCGGGTCCACCGCCGTCTGATAGTCGGGAGCCAACTGCACGAAGCGCCCAGGACCCACGCCCAGGTAGGGGTGCTCGAGGGCCATCCAGGTCGCAGCCTGCCACAGGATGGGGCGCGACAGGGTGCTGTCGTCCTCGGTCACGGTGTAGCGGTTGGCCCTCACGTCCGAGACGTATATGACTGCCGCTGCCACCAGCAGCAGCCCTAGCCACACGTCCCGGCGGTAGGGGCCACGGTAGGCCAGAAAGGCTAGGGCACCGACGCCCGCTGCCAGGGGCCACGAGCGCGTGTAGGAGAAGTAGAGGGCCGCCAACAGCAGCAGGGCCGACAGCGCCAGCGCCCATCGCTGTCGCAGCGAGAGGGTTACCGATACGAAGACGCCCGTCAGCACCAGGAGGCCCAGCATCATGTCGTCGGCCAGGTGCAAGGGGTTCTCGGCCAGGCCGATGGCTCGCCCAGCGAAGTCCTCGAACACGGGTCCCCCGGCCCGGTAGGGCAGCGTCACCACCAGCGGGGTGCCAAAGATGGGGTTGTAGTGCTGGGAGACGGCCGCCAGGGCCGACAGCAGGCAGGTGACCAGCCCCACCCACAGCAGCAGCCGCAGGTCGTCCCGGGACTGGACGCCCACCGCCAGGGCAACAGCGGCGGCCAGGCCCGTGGCCAGGAAGCGCAGGGCCTTGAAGGCCTGGGCCGGATCGGTGTTGAGATAGGCGGTGGCCCCGCACACCCCCAGGAACGCCAGCGACAGCAGCAGGAGGAGCCCGCCCTGGAGCCGCGCGCCCCTCAGCAAATGGTAGAGGGAGAGCAGCAGGGCAGCCCCCGTCGTCACCAGTCTCAGCGAGACCTGGGTGCCTGCCAGGGTGACCATGTAGTTGCCGATGGTCAGTTCCAGCACCACCACGGCCGCCGCCGCCCAGACCGGCCGTGCCACGCCGAGGGCCAGCAGGACAGCTATGGCCCCTACCAGCAGCCACTGCAGCGTCGTCGCTGTGGCGCCCACCAGCACCAGCACGGCCAGGGGCAGGAAGGGGAACCAGGGCAGCGCTAGGCCGCGGCGCTCCGCCGACTCTAGGACCGCCATCGCTCCTCCCCAGTAGGACAACTGGGCGGATAAGGGACGGTGGCCATCAGGACCTGCCGCAGGCGGTGCCGGTCGGCCGTTAACTCGGGCGGGTAGTAGCGGCAGCGGGGCACGGACCGCCGCACGAACTCCTGGTAGGTGCAGATGGGCCGGGCGGGCACCCCCGCCACAACCGTGTCGGGCGGCACCGAGCGCGTCACCACGGCCCCCGCCGCCACCACCGCGTTGGGCCCGATGCGCACGCCGGGCAGTATGATGGCCCCAGTGCCGATGAAGCAGTTGTCCTCGATGACTATGCGCCCAAAGCGCTGCAGCCCCCGGTAGTCGGGCAGGTGACGGAACACCCACGTGGCCCCATCGTGGGTGACGAAGCTCACCCGGCTGGAGATAGTCACGTGGTTGCCGATCTCTATGAGGTAAGGTTCGCTGCCAAAGTCAGGCTTCCCCATGATGCGGACATCGCGCCCCAGCCGCAGCCCCTGTCGCAGGTAGTAGCGCAGGAGCAGACGGTTGCGTACGTCCGACAGCCAGCGCAGGGGGCTCACCGGCCACCACCCTCCCCCTTCGTCCACAGCCTGGCGTGCACCTTGACCAGAGAGAGCTCTTCCGTTAGGGAGTCCCACAGGTCCGAATTGTCGAACATGTAAGGGTGGCTGGGGCTGGGGCGAAAGTCATTGTTGCAGTACAGGCGCCCGCCCGGCCGGAGGGAGCCGGCCAGCGCCGGCAGGACCTCGGCCAGCTCGTGGGGCATGAGGCTGCCGAACACGTTGAAGGCCACGACGCAGTCCAGTTCCAGCCGCTCCGGCAGCCGCTCCACGAACTGCACATCGGCACCCCAGCGCTGGGCCCGCCACATGGCAAAGCGCCACACCGGCGAGCCAGGCACGTCCAGGTACCAGACCTCGTTGCCCTGCCGGGCCAGGAGCAAGGCCTCGCTGCCGGTGCCTCCCCCGAAAGTGAGGCAGCGGCCCCCCACCTCCCCGGCGAGCAGGCCCAGCAGGGAGCGGTACTCGTCGCCCAAGTGCCAGAAGACCAGGTCGTAAAGATACTCGCTGCAATGGGCGTAGAAGGCGCGCACCTCCTCCGCCGATGATGGTGCCAGGGCACGCCAACGGGCGGCCACCAGGGAGGTCCCCAGCGAGCAGAGGATCGCCGCCTGGGGGAGGGGCAGATGGAGGTAATCGGCCAGCTCCTCCATCTCCGATGGACAGCCCGTCGCCCGGCGCTCCTCGGCGGCGCGGCGCAGCGCCCAAGCCGCTGCGCGCAACGTGGTCGCCCACGGCCGCCAGGCGGCCGCCAGCGCCCTTGTCCTCGTCCCCACGCCCATCATGGCCGTTGACTTGGCCGACAGATTGCCTATCTGGTTCACCAAGATGGGGCCACCATTCCCCTCGGCCTCCTCCACCCGACGGAGGCCTTAAGGCGGCGTGCCGCGGCAAGGGCAGGGGCCGGCAGGAGTGACCTGGCCCCCAGCGCTAGGCAACCCCAGGTCTCAGCATCCAGCAGCAAGGACGGGCGCCGGGTCACCGCCCTCGCCAGGTGGCCCAGGAAGCGACGGCGCCTGCCCAGGCGCGCCGCCAGGGAGGCCAGCGTCCGCTCCAGACAGGCCCGGGCCAGGGGCTCCAGCCCGCGCTGCTCCGGCCTCAGGCGGGCGAAAAGGTCGGCCAGGGTGAAACGGTGCGACCGCTCCACCTCCTCCAGCAGGTAGCCCGCTGTGACGCTCCCGCCGTGGCGGCGGTAGCAGGCCAGCGGACGGTCCAGGTAGTAGAGGTCATAACGGGAGGCGATGAGGAGCCACATGTGCCAGTCCTCTCCCGGGTAGGCCTCGTCGCGGAAAGGCCCCATCTCGTCCAGGACCCTTCGGGGCACCATGACGGTGGAGGTAGGGACGCGACACCCCCGCAGCAGCCAGCGCAGGGCATGTGCCGAGGGCAACAGGCCGTCCCGCAATCGGGCACGCCGCCAGCCCACCGCCCTTCCCTGAGGGTCGATGACCAGGGCGGCGCCGAACACCAGCCCCACCGACGGCATCTCCTGCAGCAGGCGCGCGCGCACCGCCAGGGAGCCGGGCAGCAGCAGGTCGTCGGCATCCATCATGGCCACCAGCTCCCCCCCGCTGGCCGCCACGCCGGCATTGATGGCCGCCGGCAGGCCGCAATGGGGCTGGCGGACGAAGCGGACGCGGCCCAGGTAGGGGGCCACAGCGGCCTCCACGTCGTCGCTGGAGCCGTCGTCCACCACCACCACCTCCAGGTCAACGCCCTGCTGGGCCAACAAGCTGTCCAGGCAGGCCGGCAGATAGCGGGCCATGTTGTATACAGGGACCACCACCGAGACCGGCATCGGACTCACCTCGCCCCGCTCCCCAGGGAGCCGGTGCCCGCCCAGCCACGAGCACGGACCAGGACCGACAGCCCACCCTGGACCAGCACGCGCAGGTCATCGGCCCTGGGCGTCACCGCCTGCCACCAAGGGGTAGCGGTGCAGCGGACGAACGTGCCCAGCACCACTAGGGCATTGAGGGAGTAGGCCACCAGGGAGGCCACGGCCGCTCCCTCGATCCCCATCCGCGGCACCAGGACAGCGTTCAGGGCCAGCATGGACGGCAGGGACGCTGCCCCGGCGTAGATGCCCACCTCGGGTCGACCCAGCCCCCACAGGGAGCTGCTGAGGACCTTGGTGATACTGTAGAGCAGGCCCGAGGGCAGCAGGATGTAGAAGGCCGTCACGCTGCCCCGGAACTCCTCGCCATAAAGGACGGGGATCAGGTGGTGGCCCGAGAAGCCCAGAACGGCTACGCTCAGGGCCGCCACCAGCAGGGTGCGTCGGCACGCCTCGGCCCCCAGCCTGACACTGGCCTCCACCGACAGGGCCGACGCTTTGGGATAGAGGACGCTCCCCACCGCCAGGGGGATCCACCAGCTCAGCTCAGCCGAGTTGAAGGCCACCGTGTACTGGCCTACAGCCGCCGGCCCCAGGACCCCCCCGACGATGAAGACGTCGACGCGGTGGTTGAGGGCCGCCAGCACCCAGCCGGCGAACCCCTTTCCGCCGAAGGCCAGTTGGCTGCGCATAGACCCCAGGTCCAAGGTCGGCCGCAGGGGGAGCCTCGCCAGGGCCAGGGCCAGGACGGTGGCAGCCAGCGTAGCCCCCACCCAGATCCCCAGCACCGAGGGCACCGTCATTCCCACGAAGGCCGCGACCCCTACCCCCGCCAGCCTCACCAGTGGTCCCGACACCTGTGCCAGGACGTAGCGCCCCGCCCAGCCACGTCCCAGCAGGAGCGTCTGGGCACCCTGATAGAGGAGGATGGCCGACCCCCCGCACAGGGCCAGGACCAGTTGCCACGGCTCCATGCCCAGCAGGGGCATCCCCACCAGGGACGCCGCCAAGGCAGTTGCCATCAGGAGGGCCGTTACCCCCAGACACCAGCTCAGGTAGTTGCCCCACAGCTCGGCCAGGCGATAGTAGCCCCGGCCAGCCAGGTAGATGGCCGCTTCGGCCAGGCCAGGCACCAGAAAGGCCACCGCCCACAGGGCCGACTGGCTCACCAGGCTGTAGACGCCACGGCCGTCGGGCCCCAGGCCTCGCGCTATCAGCACCCCTGCCACCCCCACGGCCATGTACTCCAGCACCCGCCCCGTGACGAGGAGAAGGGATCCGGAGGCCAGGGAGAGGGAGCCGGTGCCCGTGGTGGCGCTCTCCTCAGACATGGCCGCACCGCAGCCGCCACTCCGCGTAGCGGCGCACCCCTTCCTCCAGACCCACACGGGGCGCGTAGCCCAGCAGCGAACGCGCCCTGCCGATGTCGGCCCAGGTGAGGGGCGGGTCCCCCTCGGGGAGAGGCGCCCCTATCACCTGCGACCGGCGGCCCAGCTGCTCCTGCAGCAACAAGAGCAGCTCGGCAATGGCCCGCGGGCAGCCCGTGCCCACATTGATGGCCTGGAAGCCCGCCAGGGGCGCTGTCAGGGCCCGTGCCAGCGCCTCCACGGCGTCGTCCACGTAGGTGAAGTCGCGGCGCACCTGGCCATCTCCATGCAGGTGGACGGGGAGGCCCTTCAGCAGGGCCGACGCGAACCGCTCCAGGGCCATGTCGGGCCGCTGCCTCGGGCCATACACGGTGAACAGGCGCAGCGCCACCACCGATAGGCCGTCAGCGGCACACGCCGCCGCCACCGCCTCCGCCGCCAGCTTCGACGCCCCGTAGGGCGACAGGGGGCGGCAGGCCACACCCTCGTGGGCCGGCCCCTCCACCGCTCCGTAGACCGAGGACGAGGAGCCCAGGACCAGCCGCTCCACGCCCATCTCCCGACAGAGAGAGGCGACGTTGAGGGTCCCCAGCACGTTGCTGCGCAGGTAAGCGAGGGGGCGGAGGAAGGACTGGCGCACCCCAGGCCTGGCGGCCAGGTGCACCAGCGCCTGCACCGTCTCGCCCTGGAGCGCTGCCCGCAGCTGGCCCTTGCGCCTGACGTCGGCCACCGCTAGCCGAAAGCGGGGATGGCCGACGACGGGCGCCAGGTTGCGCTGCTTGAGGCGCCGAGCGTAGAAGGGTTCGAAGTTGTCGATGCAGACCACCCGCCAGCCGTCGGACAGCAGTCGCTCCACCAGGTGGGAGCCGATGAAGCCGGCCCCGCCCGTCACAGCCACCGTCCGTCCGTGGCCCACCGCCATCGTCTCAGACCTCTTGGCCGTTGCGGCGCCGGATACGGCCCAGCAGATGGTCGGCCAGGCTGGCGGAGAGCCAGCCCGCCACCAGGCCAGCCCCAGCGCCCATCACCAGGGCATCCCTGGTCCTGACGGCGTGCAGGGGTTGCTCCTGGACAGTCTGGACCGGCTGCAGCACGAAGAAGGGCCCGTTGGAGGAGCTGAGGGCCACCTCCACCGCCTCCCGCGCCGACGCCAGGTCTGTCAGGGCCCGCTGCAGGGCCGAAGCCTCCGCGTCCAGCATCACCAGCTCCGGGTCACCGCTGAGACGAGCCAGCTCCGATACGAGCCTGCGGCCCGTCTCGGGGCTGACGGGGCTGCTGGCCACTAGGGCCAGGGCCGACTGCAGGGCAGGGGCGTTCAGGGCCTGCAGTCGGGCCAGGGTCCGGTCGCGGTTGGCCTGCAGCCGGGCCATGATCTGCTCCTGGCCTTGCTCGGCCCTCTGGGCCAGGGACTGGCGGAGCTGCTGCTCGCGTACCTGGGCCTCGGCGCTGATGGCCTCCGCCACGGCCGAGACCAGACCCTCAGCCACAGCGGCCTCTCGGTCGGTGGCCTCGATGGTGATGATGAAGAGGGAGGGCTGCGCCTCCACCTTGACCTTGGCATTAATGGCGGCCGCCGTCAGGTCTAGGCCGTGGGCCAGCAGCCTGTCCCGCACCTGGGCTATGAAGCGGGGGCTACGGGTGGCGTCGGCCAGGGCCTGGGTGTAGTCCCTCAGCATCTCGCTCTGGTCGGGGTCGGCCGTGGCCGTCACCACGCCGGCCGGGGAGGCGAAGCGTCCCACCGACAGCACCGTGCTGGCGGTGTAATTGCCGTCGCCGCCCAGCAGCTTGGGCAGGAACATGACGCCCAGGGCACCGCCGCCGGCTATCATGAGGACCAGGAGCCAAATCCATCTCTGTAGGAAGCGCCAGGCCTCGTCCGGTATCATTTCAGACCTCCTCCGTCAGTCGCCTGCCGTCACATCGACGGCGGGGCCGCTGGCAGGGGCCTGCAACCCCTGGGCCAGGCACCACTCGCCGATGGCCGTGGCCACGTATTCGACCTCCTCCGTGGTCAGGTGGGGGAACATGGGGAGCGATAGGACCTCCCTGGCTAACCCCTCCGAGACAGGGAAGTCCCCTGCCCGGTAGCCCAAGTGAGCACAGGCCGGCTGCAGGTGGGCCGGCAGGGGATAGTGGATGCCCGTGCCGATCCCCATTCCGGCCAGGTGCTGCGCCAACGCGTCCCGCCGCGGGTGCCTGACCACGAACAGGTGATAGACATGGAGCGCATAGGCCGGCTCATGGGGAAGGGCCAGGCCTGGGGCGCCGGCCAGCAGGCGGCGGTAGTCCTCCGCCCGGGCACGGCGGGCCCCGTTCCACTCGTCCAGATGGGGCAGCTTGGCCAGCAGCACCGCCGCCTGCAGCTCGTCCAGGCGGGAGGTGGTGCCCAGCAGCTCGTGGCGGTAACGCTCCGCCTGGCCATGGTTGCGCAGGAGACGCACTCGATGGGCCAGGGCAGGGTCGTCTGTGACCACCATCCCAGCATCGCCGTAGGCGCCCAGGTTCTTGGAGCAGTAGAAGCTGAAGGCGGCCAGGTGGCCCAGGGAGCCTGCCTTTCGCCCGCGGAACTCGGCGCCGTGGGCCTGACAGGCGTCCTCCACCACCGCCAGGCCGTAGCGTCGGGCCACGGCCATCACTCCCTCCATGTCGGCCGGCAGTCCGTAGAGGTGCACGGGGACGATGGCCCGTGTCCTTGGGGTGATAGCTGCCGGCAGGAGGGCCGGGTCCATGGTGTAGGTGCGGGGGTCCACGTCCACGAAGACGGGGCGGGCACCGCAGAGGGCTATGGCCTCCACCGTGGCGATGAAGGTGAAGGGGACCGTTACCACCTCATCGCCCGGGCCGATGCCCAAGGCCTTCAGCGCCAGGTGGAGCGCTTCGGTCCCCGACCCGACCCCTATGGCATGTCCCACGCCGCAGTAACGGGCGAACCGCTCCTCCAGCTCCTCCAGATTGGGGCCGAGGACGAACCGCATGGATGACAGAACGGCCTCCATCCGCCCCTGCACCTCATGGGCGACCATCTCGTGTTGGCGCTTCAGGTCCACCAAGGGAACGACCGTCATGCCGGCTCCCTCCCGGTGAGGCCGAGGGGGACCAGCTCCTCCTCCACGTCCACCTCCAGCCCGCCGCTGGCCAGGGAACGGTCCAGCGCCTCCAGCACCTGGACCACTCTCAGGCCCCAGTAGCCATCGCTGAGGGGAGGGCTGCCGTCCTCTATGCAGCGCAGGAACTCGGCGTCCTCCTCCAGAAGGGGCTCCCACATGGGCACGTGGGGCAGGTGGGCATCGCCCCAGCGATAGTTGGGAGGGACCCACTCTCGCCGCCCGTTCACCTCGGGCAGCAGGATCTGACGCTCGCACAGACGCAGCGGTTCGGGGCTCGTATCGTCGTAGACGATGCTGGCCCGGGAGCCCACCACCGTGAGCTGTCGGACCTTGTAGGGGCAGAGCCAGCTCGCATGCACGTGGGCCGAGGCGCCTCCTGGGAAGCGCAAGTGGGCGTGCCCCACCTCCCATTGGGGGCGGTGGCCCAGATGGTGCACGGCCCAGGCCGAGGCCTGGCGAGGCCACTGGCCCAGCAGGTAGGCAAGAATGGCGATGTCATGGGAGGCCAGGTCCCAGAGGACGTGCACGTCGGGCTGCAGCAGCCCGAAGCCCAGGCGCTGGCTGTCCAGGTGCAGGACCCTTCCCAGCCTCCCCTCCCTGAGCATGGCCCTGAGGGCACGGACAGGGGGGCTGTAGAGGAAGGTATGCCCCACCATGAGGACCAGGCCGCGGCCCCGGGCCAGCCTCACCAGCTCCCGCGCCTGGGACGAGGAGGTGGTGAAGGGCTTCTCCACCAGCACATGCCTGTCGGCCAGCAGGGCACGACGGGCCAGCTCATAATGGGTGGACGGCGGGGTGGCGATGATGACCGCCCGGCAGCGCTCCAGCAGCTCGTCGTAGTCGGAGGCCACCCCCACGCAGGGGTATACACGGGCCATCCGTTCCAGGCGGTCGCGGTCGCTATCGGCGATGACCACGTCTGCGCCCCGCCCCAGCTCGTGCAGGACCCGCAAATGCTTGGAACCCCAGTAGCCGCAACCCACCAGCCCGATGCGCATATCCATCTCCCCTCAGAAGCTGAGCCTCTTCCCTAACACTAGCGGCACTGTGCGGGCCAGGACCTGCAGGTCCAGGCGTAGGGACATGCGGCGCACGTAGACCACGTCCAGGGCCATGGCCTCCTCCAAGCTGGGCGCCCGGTGACGGTTCACCTGCCAAAGGCCGGTGATGCCCGGCCGCACCTGGAACCGACGGCGGTACCAGGGGCGGTAGTGCTCCAGCTCGTAGGGGATGGCCGGCCGTGGCCCCACCAGGCTCATGTCGCCGCGCAGCACGTTCAGCAGCTGGGGCAGCTCGTCCAGGCCCGTCAGTCGCAGCAGGCGTCCCACGCGGGTGACCCGAGGGTCCCGCTCCGGCTTGTAGGCGGGCCGCCCATCAATGCGACAGGGGGTCCCCTGCGCCCACCGCGCCACCGCTTGGCGATGGAGGGCATCGTCAGCGTCGACATGCATGGTCCGGAACTTATACATGGTGAAGAGACGGCCCCCGCGGCCCACCCGCCGCTGCCGGAAAAGGATGCCACCCGGCGAGTCCAAGGCTATGGCCAGGGCTATGGCCCCCCATAGGGGTGCCAGGCAGGCCAGGGCCATGACGGCCACCGTCGCATCCAATGCCCTCTTCAGCGGTAGGTAGGTCCCGGCCCTACGCGTGGGCAGAGGCATGGCCACCACGGCGCTCATACGCCCTCCACCCCTGCCGGCGCCGGCTGCCCCACCAGGGGGCGCCCCACCGGGATGTAGGTGAACCCCGCCGCCCGCGCCGCCTCGCCATCCAGGCCGTTGCGAGCGTCCAGCAGAAGGGGCCTGGCTACCAGGGAGCGGAGGCGTCCCCAGTCCAGGGCCTTCAGCTCGGGCCAGGCGGTGGCCAGGACCACCGCCTCGGCCCCCTCTGCCGCCCGGTAGGGGTCGCGGTGCAGGACGAAGTCGGGGGCCGAGGCCACGGGGTCGTAGGCCCACACCTCGGCACCTGCCTCCTGCAAGGCGCGGCCCAAGGCCACCGCGGGCGAGTCGCGGGTATCGCCGCAGCCCGGCTTGAAGGCCAGGCCCCACAGGGCCACCCGCCGACCCGATAGGCCGCCCAGCAGGGAGGCGAGGCGGGCCACCAGGCGCGCCACCTGACGGGCGTTGGTGGCCACCACGGCCTCCAGCAGGGGCACCGGCACCCCCACCGCCCGCGCCCGGGCAATGAGGGCACGCAGGTCCTTGGGCAAGCAGCTCCCGCCCCACCCCAGCCCCGGCTCCAGGTAGGCAGGCCCGATGCGGGGGTCCAGGCCCATCACCCGGACCACCTCGGCCACGTCGGCCCCGACCACCTCCGCCACCTCCGCCACCTCGTTGATGAAGGAGATGCGGGCGGCCAGGAAGGCGTTGCAGGCATACTTGGCCAGCTCGGCGCTGGTGGGGCGACAGCGGACCACCGGCGCCCCAAGCGGCGCATACAGCTCCTCCAACAGGGCCACCGCCCCATCGTCGTCGCTGCCGAGCACGATGCGAGGCGGCGACAGGAAGTCGGCCAGCGCCTGTCCCTCCCGCAGGAACTCGGGGTTGGCCACCACCGACAGGTGCAGGTCCGGCCGGAGGGAACGAAGGAGCGACGCGAGGGCCTGGGACGTGCCCGGGGGGACGGTGCTCTTGATGGCCACCACGGCGCGGCAGCCCCGGGGCATCCCCTGGGCTAGGCCATTAGCCGCTGCCCACACTTGGGAGAGGTCGGCCTCGCCGCCGGGCGCCGCTGGCGTCCCGACACACAGGAACACCACCTCTGCCCCGGGCAACCCCTCCTGCGGCCGCCCGCACACCCGCAGAGAGCCGTCGGCCAGGTGGCGGCGCCACAGCCCTTCCAACCCCGGCTCGGCCACCGGCACCCATCCCTGGGCCAGGGCGCGGGCCTTGTCCAGGTCGCACTCGATACAGCGCACCCGGTGCCCCAGATGGGCGAAGCAGGCGGCCACCGTGAGACCCACGTACCCCGCGCCGATGACTGCTAGCTGGTGCCTTCTCATCGCTTACCGTGGAGGCGAGGGTCGAGCCATATGATGGCTGGTAGCGGCGACCATTGGGGTCGCAGGGCGGTATGGCGGTGGTCGATGAAAGGTCTGAGTTAGGTATGAGCGTAGGCGCCAACGTCACAGCCCGTAGCGAGGAAGCGGCCCCCCACTTGACAGGCGCGTGGCCGTTCACACACTGAGGGGTAGTTGCCGCCGCCCGGCCAGCGGCGCGCAGGCAAGCCCGACCTTCATTGGTGTCGTGGTGGGGAGGGGATGTCATGAAGGGTCCGACTTGCCTGGTCCTCCTGGGACAGCACGAGGCCTTGGCCAAGCGCCTCGAGCGCTGGCTCCTGGAAAGGGGCTTTGAAGTCCTGCGGGCGGAGGACTGCTGGGAGGCCTACCGCTGCGTATACGTCTCGCGGCCGGCTGCCATCCTGGTGGCGACCGACCGCCTCTCACGGGAGCTGCGCGATTTCGTCCAGACCATGAAGAGGATGACGGCCCTGCCCGTCTTCCTCTTCTCTCCCGGCGCCAACGTACACCTGCTCCGGGAGGCCAGCTCCTGGCCTCTTGACCGCTGCCTCGCCTGGCATGCCGACGGGGGCGAGGCCCTGCGTGACCTGGAGGAAGCGCTAGATGGCCTCGCCACCAGCTCTCCCTCGCAGCTCACCTACGAGGAGGAGGGCCTGCGCATCGATTTCCGCAGCATGAGTGTGGTCCGCGACGGCTTGCCTGTCCACCTGACGCCCACCGAGTTCCGGGTCCTCGCCCTGCTGGTGGGCAGGCGAGGCTGGGTAGTCACCCACGACGAGATCCTGGCCCACGTCTGGGGACCCGAATACGTGGGCGACCGGGGGCTGGTGAAGCTATACATCTGGTACCTGCGCCGCAAGCTGGAACAGGACCCGGCCCGACCGCGCCGCATCCTCACCCGCCGCGGCGTGGGCTACATGTTCCGCCCCCAGGAGACCCGCGAGGGCCAGGGGGACGCCTCCCGGCAGCGGGAGGCCGCCTCGAGGTCACCCAGGCTGCGAGGAGGGCCATCAGGTCGCGACGGGCGCTACGTGCTGCAGGACACGGCCGTCACCCCATCATGATGGGGAAGCGTGAGGGCGTCTCCAACGGTCTTAAAGCTCACTACAAGCAAAAATTGACGAAAAAGAGGCGTCCAGTAGATACGACCTCCTCCAGCGTAGCGGTTGCACCCCTTTTCCTCGCCGTTTTATGTTAATGGCCGTTGGGCCGCGGCCCCCTGGGGCTCCGCCTCCAGGCCCTTGATGCCTTCGCCGCGGGGCCGGCCCGGGCGACCCGGGCGCGCGCCCGGCCTCCGGCAGGGAGGGGGATGATAACCGACATGGAGACGGCCTGAGCGTCTCGCTGACACAGGCATACGCCACACCCTGAGACCAGGCCCCATACACGGTTCGGGCGTCGAACGGTTGGGTGCATATGACGGGGGCCAGCGAGGCCCCCTGGTGGGGAGGGGTGGCACGATGCCCGGCCAAACAACGACACCAAACTCCAGGAGGACAGGATGGCCGGGAATCGCAACGCTCCTCGTCCAGCGGCCAGGCCTATCGCCCTGCTGCTGGCAGCCTTTACAGCCCTTCTTGCCTTTTGGGCGGCAGGCTATGCGCCTGTCCCCAGCGCCAGTGCCCAGGACGAGACAAGAGACGGCGCCTCACCGGCGTCGCAACGCCCCATCATAGTGCGCCCCGACAGTCCTCTCGGTCTTCAGTCGGGCCTCACTCCCAGCCCTTCGGCCACCGCCGAGGCCGAGGCCCAGCCCACCCAGGTCGGTGGTGCCCTGGTAGTGGGCAGCGGCGGGTTCGCCACCGTCCGCCAGGCGGTGGCGGCCGCCTCCCCTGGGCAGACCATACGCATACGCGCCGGCACCTACCGGGAGTCGGTGGTCATCGATAAGCCTCTCACCCTGGAGGCCTATGGCGACGGCCCTGTCTGGCTGGACGGCGGCTGCAGCGCCCAGGCCATCGTGACCGTCCGCTCCTCCGACGTCACCCTGCGTGGCCTGGGGCTGAAGCGCTCGGCCGGCGCGGGCGTGTCCATCGAGAGCGGCGCCGCACGGGTCACGGTGGAGAACTCCACCATCCAGGACTTCAATTGCGGCAACGCCCAGGAGGCCAACCGGGCAGGCATCGCCGCCTGGTATCCTGGTCGAGGCATCCGCCTGGTGGGCAACACCGTCCGCTACCGGGCAGAGCTGCCGGGCGGCCCGCGGGGCGGCGGCAACGGCATCTGGTTCAAGAGCGACTCCAGCCGTCCCTCCGGCGGCGGCCACTACATCGCCCGTAACACGGTCATCGGTGGCTGGGACGGCTTGGGCGGGGAACCCGAGGGTGACCCGAGGGGCTCCTTCGACCGCGACACCATCATCGAAAACAACGTGGTGCGGGACTGCGGCGACGACGGCATCCAGGTGGAGGGCGGCGGGCAGAACGTGAGGGTGATGGGCAACGACATCGCTGGCTGTGGCACAGGCATCGCCTTCGCCGCTCCCATGAGCGGTCCCCTATACGTCGAGCGCAACTACATCCATGACCTGGTGGCCGGCCCCCAAGGGAACCTCTTCTGCTACAAGGTGGGCAATAGGACCAGCGCCACTGTCTACCTGACCGAGAACCGCTGCCTGGTGGGTCCGGGGGCCGATGGCCTCAAGCAGACCAACAGCGGCCTGGGCCCCGTCGTGTCGCGACGCAACGTCTACCACACTAGCCGCTACGTGTTCGAGCTGGGCGACCGACCCCCAGCGGGCTCCAGCTTCGACTACGACTGCCTCTACACCAGCGACAGCAGCCGCTTCATCAAGTGGGGGGGCACCCGCTACAGCGACCTGCGCTCGTTCCAACGGGGGACGGGACAGGAGCCCAACGGGCGCCAGACCGCCGACTGCTCGTGGCTGAGCGGGGGCATCAGCTCGCCGGCGGCGGCCCAGCCGCCGGCCCCGAGCATGGTCTCCCTATGGTCATGCGGCCAGGAGGTCGCCTGCATCAGCTTCCAGCTGCCGGAGGGAGCGAGCCATGTGCGTCTAGAGAGCGCCCTGGACTCCTCCATGAGCCTGGGACGACAGGAGCTGGAGGTGCCCGCCTCCGACCTGCTGTTCGGCAACACCATCGCTGTGGGGATGCCCACAGGCGACCTGTGGACCTTCCACTACCGCCTGTCGGCCTGCAACGACGGTGGCTGTTCGCCGCCCGTGTGGGCGGGGTCGTTGGCAGCCCGGCGCTGGCCCGATGGCAGCCGCCAGCACTGGGCCTTCGTCATGGGGGCCTACCAGGCCCTGGGCAGCGTCTACGTCTGGGCCCAGAACCAGGTGGAGGTGCCGGGCAAGACCAGCGACTTCGTCTTCTACGAAGGCGTCCAGGGCTTCGGAGGCAGGGAAAGGGGCCGCTGCTCCCAGGTCCCTCCCGGGACGGCCTGCGCCCGATGGTGGGCAGGGGACAGCGCCTACGTGAGCGCCTCTCAGGCCTTCCCACCCTACGGCGAGGTGGGGGTCGGGCTGGCCCTACGCTAGGTCGGACGTCCCCCCGGCGGGGGGCGGCGG
>DATLZD010000005.1:0-31452 GCA_035574155.1 Dehalococcoidia bacterium
GAAGAAGACCTACCTGCCCAAGATCCTCTCCGGCGAGCACATCTGGTGCCAGGGCTTCTCGGAGCCCAACGCCGGCTCCGACCTGGCCTCCCTCCAGACCACGGCCGTCCGCGACGGCGACGAGTACGTCATCAACGGCCACAAGATATGGACGTCGGCCGCCCACATGGCCCACTACTGTCTCCTCCTCTGCCGCACCGACCCCAACGCCCCCAAGCACAAGGGCCTAAGCTACATCATCGTCCCCATGAAGGACGAGAAGGGCAACCCCTACCCGGGAGTGACGGTGAAGCCCCTCATCAACATGGCTGGCCAGTACGGGTTCAACCAGGTCTTCTTCGACAACGTGCGGGTGCCCGTCAAGAACCTGGTGGGCGAGGAGAACCGGGGCTGGTACATGGCCGTCACCACCCTGGACATAGAGCGCTCCAACATCGGTGCGGCGGTGGGCCACCAGCAGACCATCGAAGACCTGATCGAGTTCGTGCGCGAGCAGCGGGGGCAGGGCCCCGAGAGGCTGTCCCAGCTCCCCTCGCTGCGCTACGAGCTGGCCGACCGTTGGGTGGAGGCAGAGGTGGCCCTCCTCCTTTCCTACCGGGTGGTGACCATGCAGAACCGGGGCCTCATCCCCAACTACGAGGCCTCGGCCACCAAGCTCTACTCCTCGGAGCTGAGCCAGCGCATCGCCAACACCGGCATGAAGGTGCTGGGCCTCTACGGACAGCTGGCACCCCGCTCCAAGTGGGCGCCCCTGCGGGGGAGGATCGAGGCGGCCTACCTGACCAGCGTGGCCAGCACCATCGCCGGCGGCACCTCCGAGATCCAGCGCAACGTCATCGCCACCCGCGGCCTGGGGCTGCCTAGGGACTGAGGCCCCACGGAGGGCGCCCATGCAGATCTTCGCCGGGCAGGTCCGCTTCGGCATCCACGCCGGGCCCCAGAACACCACCTACGACGACTACTTGGCCCTGTGGCAGAAGGCCGAGGAGCTGGGCTACGACTGGGCATCGGTCTTCGACCACTTCCTGCCCATCCAGGCCGACCCCTCCGGCCCCTGCTTGGAGGGGCTGAGCCTCCTCAGCGCCTTGGCCGCCCAGACCAGCCGCATCCGCTGCGGCATCCTGGTGGTGGGCAACACCTATCGCCACCCAGCGGTGGTGGCCAACATGGCCGCCACCATCGACCACGTCTCGCGGGGGCGCCTGGAGCTGGGCATGGGGGCGGCCTGGTTCGAGCTGGAGCACCGCCAGTATGGCATCCCCTTCCCGTCCACGGGCCGCCGCATCCGCATGCTGGGGGAGGCGGTGAAGGTCATCAAGTCCCTGTGGACGCAGGAGCGCACCACCTTCCAGGGGCGCTACTACAGCCTGACGGAGGCCTTCTGCCAGCCCAAGCCCGTGCAAAAGCCCTCCATTCCCCTGTGGGTGGGAGGCCAGGGCGAGCGGCTGACCCTGCGGGTGGTGGCCGAGTCGGCCGATGGCTGGAACACCTTCCTCATGCCCCTGGAGGCCTACCAGCACAAGCTCTCGGTGTTGGCCGAGCACTGCCGAGAGGTGGGGCGGGACCCGGAGGACATCCGCAAGTCCCTGGTCTTCTCGGCCATCGTCCGCCCCAGCGAGGCGGAGGCCCGGGAGCGGGCCGAGAGGGTGGCCAGCGCCATGGGCACCAGCGTCGAGGCCCTGCAAGGGCGGTTCATCATCGGCACGCCTGAGCAGTGCATCGAGAGGCTGCTGCCCTACGTGCGGCTGGGGGTGGGCGACTTCCTGCTGGGTGCCCGCGCCCCGGCCGACCTGCAGACCCTGGAGCTGGTGGCCAGGGAGGTGGCCCCCGTGGTCAAGCGGGAAGGGGGCCGCATCCTGGCCTCCCGCGCCTAGGGGATGACCCCTGCCTCCTTCAGGGCCACGATCTGGTCCCAGTCGTAGCCCAGCTCCAGCAGCACCTCCTCCGTATGCTGGCCCAGCTCGGGGACGGGCCGCCCTACCTGGCAGGGCGTGCCATGGAAATCGGCCGGGGAGGCCACCAGGCGCATCTCCTGGCCATCGCCCGAGGGCACCGATACGAACACCCCCGCCTTCTCGGCCATGGGGTCCCGCACCAGGTCGTTGACATCGTGAACCGGTGCCCACCACACGTCCTCACGGTCAAAGGCCTCGCCCCACTCGGCCAGGGTCCGCTGGGCGAAGACCCGGTCCAGCTCGGCCACCAGCTCGGGGGCGTTGAGTCGACGCGCTTCGATGTTGGCGAAGCGCGGGTCCTCCATCAGATCAGGGCGGCCGATGGCCCGGCACAGGTCGGGCCAGTGGCGGTCGGCCTGTAGCAGCAGGAGCCAGAACCAGCGCCCGTCCCCGGCCCGGTAGCAGTTGATGAGGGGATTAGGGTGGTGGAAGCGGTCGTAGGGCCTCACCTCGGCCCCCAGGCGCGAGGCCAGGGCGATGTCCCAGCTCATCATGTAAGCGCCGATGCGCATGAGGGAGACGCTCACCCGCTGGCCGCGGCCGGTGCGCTCGCGGCGGTAAAGGGCGGCAGCCACCGCCCCAGCGGCACTCTGGCCGGCCATGTGGTCACCCATGCCGCCCCGCTGCTGGGGAGGCGGGCCGTCGCCGCTCATGAGCATGGCCGCCACCGCTCCCCGCGACCAGAAGGCGCCCACGTCATAGGCGGCCCGGTCCCGCTCCTCGTGGTCGGTGCCGTAGCCGCTGATGTGGCAGTAGACCAGGCGCGGGTTGAGGGCCGAGAGCCTCTTGTAGGACAGGCCCAGGTCGTCCAGGGCCCGCGGCCGTAGGTTGGTCACGAACACGTCGGCCCTCTCCAGGAGCTGATAGGCGATGCGCCGTCCCTCCTGGTGACCGAGGTCCAGGGCCACGCTGCGCTTGCCCCGGTTGTCCTGCTCGAAGGGAGGGTTCACGGGCGCCGGCATGCCCAGGGCGCTGGCGAAGAGCCCTCGAAAGGGGTCACCGTTGGGCGGCTCCAACTTGACCACCTCAGCACCCCAGTCGGCCAGGATGGCGGCACAGGAAGGCCCCGCCACCCAGAAGGCCAGCTCCACCACCCTGATGCCCTCCAGAGGACCGGCCATGGCTCGTCCCTCCCCTAGCTCAGCCCGTTTTTGTTAAGAGCTTACGCCCTCCCCTCGCCGCTGGCAACGGAGGCATTGACAACGGGGAGCCGCCCATCTAGCTTTAGGGCGGACCTGGGCGGCCACGGGGGCCTACCCGACCCAGGGGGACAGGTTGGGTGCCAGAGAGGAGATCGAGCGCCTCATCTACGAATACGCCTCCCGGCTGGACGCGGGAGACCTGCAGGGGGTGGGCGCCCTCTTCGCCCAGGGCGAGATCGTGTCGGGCAACAACCGGGCGCGGGGCGCCGCAGAGGTGGAGGCCCTCTATCGCCGGTGGGTCCGCATCCATCCCGACGGCACCCCCAGGACCAAGCACCTCACGACCAACGTGACGGTGGAAGTGGACGAGGAAAAGGGGACCGCCACCGCCCGGTCCGCCTTCATCGTCTTCCAGCAGACCGACAGCCTGCCACTGCAGCCCATCATCGCCGGGCGCTACGAGGACGAGTTCATTCGTAGCGGGGACGGATGGTGCTTCCGGCAGCGCCGCATCGTCAGCGAGCTGTTAGGCGACCTGAGCCAGCACCTTCTGTACCCCTACCGGGGCTGAGGGCAGGACCTCCTCGGCGCTGCTGTCGGCCACCTCAGCGGCCGCGGAAGTTGGGCTCCCTCTTTTCCAGGAAGGCAGCTAGGCCTTCCCGGGCGTCCTCGGTCTGGGCCGCAGTCATGCCGGCGAACTCCTCGTAGAGCAGCATCTCCTCAAGGGTGGCACTGAGGGACTTGTATATGGCGCGGCGGGCCAGCTCCACCGCTACCGAGGCGCCGCGGGCAATCTGCTGGGCGTAGCGCAGGGCAGCTTCCAGGGCACCGCCCTCTTCCACCACCTCGTCCACCAGCCCAATGGCCAGGGCCTCCTGGGCATCGATGATGACGCCGGTGGTGACCATCCAGAGGGCCTTAGGCAGCCCCACGATGCGCGGCAGGAAGTAGGAAAGGCCGCAGTCCGGGGCGAGGCCGCGGCGCACGAAGATGGCCGAGAGCCTGGCGGTCCTGTCGGCTATGCGGCGGTCGGCTGCCAGGGCGAAGGCCAGTCCGGCCCCCACGGCCGGCCCGGCGATGGCGGCGATCACCGGCTTGTCGATCCCCACGATGGCCCGGGTTACGTCGCCGAAGCCCCACAGGGGCGAGCGCACGACGTATCGGGGACGCCCTTCCACTCGGAACTCGGGCGAGCTGGCGTCCTCGGACGAGAGGTCCAGGCCGGCACAGAAGGCCTTGCCTGCCCCTGTCAGGACCACCGCCTTCACATCGTCCCTGGCCCGCAGGCCCCAAAGGGTCTGGGCCAGCTCTTCGGCGGCCTGCCTGGTGACCGAGTTCAGCCGCTGGGGCCGGTTGATGGAGACCACCGCCACCCCGTCGTTGACCTGGAGGAGGATATCGTCGCTCATTGGGCTCCTATCGATAAGCAGTCATGGTGTTCAGCAAGAGTCTATCCCGTGGGGCCCCAGCATGTAAACCGTCGCTGGTGGGGTTCGAGGTGGACTCCGGTCAGCTGGAGCCACCGGTGGGACTCGAACCCACGACACGCGGTTTACGAAACCGCTGCTCTGCCGCTGAGCTACGGTGGCCCCCGAGAGCACATTGTAGGCCCAGAGGACGCCCACGTCAGCCCCCGCGGCGGCCTTGACAGGGGCCGCATCTGCCCCCAGCATGGGCCTAGACCGCCGAAGGAACAGGGAGGGCCCATGCAGGACCGCCCCACCGTCCAGGAGCTGCTGGCCCAGGTAGAGCGCTTCCTTCAAGAGGAGGCGGCCCCCCGTCTGGAGGGCGCCCTCCGCTTCCATGCCCTGGTGGCTGCCAATGCCCTGCGCATCGTCCAGCGGGAGCTGCAGCTGGCCGAGAGCCACCTCCAGGCCCAATGGCAGGCCCTGGACGAGCTCCTGGGCCCCGAGACCCCGCCCCAGGGCGACCAGGACCGGCGCCAGGCCCTGCAGCGACGGGTGAGCGAGGTCTGCCGCCGGATACGACAAGGCGAGGCTGACCAGGAAGGCCCTTTCCGCCAGAGGCTCCTCTCCTACCTGTGGCTGCTGACCCGCCACAAGCTGGAGGTCAACGATCCGGGCTGGCTGGAGCGGCCCCGCGCCTAGGCGCACGAGGCGCCCCGCTCAGGTGTAATTCCAGCCCCAGCAGCGAGTCTATAAGGTCGAGGGACGATGGGGCGCATCGCTCTGGCGCTGGCCTTGTTCCCCTTGGCCGTCCTGTGGCTGCCGATCCCCGCAGGGGCGACGGCCGACTCGCCATACGGGGTGGTGCTGGTGATGGGCGTCGCCGACCTACGCGACCCCTCCCCGTCCCTACGGGCCATGGAGCTGGCCGCCCAGGCGGGCATCGGCTGGCTGCGACTGGGCTTCCCCTGGAGCTGGGTGGAGGGAAGCCCCGGCCGCTTCAACTGGGGCACCCACGACGCCCTGGTGGCCAAGGCCCGCTCCCTGGGACTGCAGGTGCTGGGCACGCTGGGCTACACCGCCGTCTGGGCCAGCACGGCACCCCCGGAGGTCACCCGTGCGGTGGACAGGGAGCGCTACCCGCCCAGGGACTACGACGCCTGGGGGCGCTACGTCTATCAGACCGTCTCCCGCTATCGGGGGCAGGTGCGCTACTGGGAGGTGTGGAACGAGCCCGACCTGGGCGGTAGCGGTCCCTTCGGCTTCTGGCGGGGCACGGAGGCCGAGTTCGCCCGCCTGCTGGCGGTGGCCTACCAGAACGTGAAGCGGGCCGACCCCCAGGCGGTGGTGGTGCTGGGGGGCCTCTCCTTGGGAGGCAGCCCCGCTGTCCTGAACCAGGACTTCTTCCCCCGCATCCTGCGCGACCCCATCTACCCGGCGGCCCGCTACTTCGACATCGCCGCCTTCCACCACTACGGCAGCCAAGAGACGGCCCGCCAGCGTTTCCACTACGTCAAGTCGGAGCTGGAGAAGGTGGGGGCCGGCCAGAAGCCCATCTGGGTCACGGAGGTGGGCATCACCAGCCAGCCGCGGCCCCAGGACCCGCCCCAGTACCGTGGCTCCGAGGGGCAGGCACGCTACCTGCGCGACCTGCTCCCCTTTCTCTTGGGCCTAGGGGCCGAGAAGGTGTTCTGGTTCTGCCTGGTGGACTCCACCGTGGCCGGCCCCAACGCCACCACCTACGGCCTCCTGGATCCCCAGCTCAGCCCCAAGCCGTCCTACTTCGCCTACCGGGAGCTGACGGGGGCGACCATCGGCGACCAGGCCCATGCTGGTGCCCCCGGCGGCACGCCCGTCGGCGACGGGGAGGCCGCTGGCGGCAGCGGACAGGTCCCCGGCGGCCACGTGGGCCCCACGCCCGACGGAGGCCCGAGCGCCGTCGGGCCCTCCAGCGATGGCGAGGGGGACACTCCCAGCCCCAACAACGCCCTGGCCGGCGGAGAGGCGACGGCAGAGGGTGCCGGCGGCGGGGGCGTCCCCCTCTGGCCCCTGGCTGCGGCCGGTGCTGTTGGGGCCATGGCCCTGGCCGGGGCGGCCTGGCGCGGGCTGCGTCGGGCGCGGCGCTGACGACTACTGCACCTGGTCCAGGAACTCCGAGATGCCCAGGCCCACCCACTCGCCGCAGCGGTACTCCGTCATCCCCTCGCCGATGTGAGTGAGGTGGCCGGCCCGGCGGTTGCGCAGGGGGGCGTAGCCCACCACCCGCCCCTCGATGGTCAGCCGTTCCCCTTCCAGCTCCAGCACTGCCCGCAGGGAGCGGTGGCGGCGCGTATCAGGGTCGATATCGGCCTCCAGCTGGACGTGGCGTGTCTGCTCCAGGCGCTCGGTGCCCCGCACCACCACGGCATAGGCGGTGGTGGTGCCATCCGGCCGCCCGGTGACGTTGACCATGAAGCCCAGCTGGGGGCTGAAGGAGCAGGTCAGCCAGCGGTACCAGGGGATGGCCTGCCAGTAGCGCGGGCCCCAGGAGTGGTCGCGCAGACCCAGGGCATCCAGTTGGTAGACCTGGTCGTCCACCCTCAGGGTGCCCCGCACCTGCATGTGCTGCTCGAAGTGGGCACGGGCGAAGGAACGCTCGGGGTCCGTTTCGCGCCCTTCTCCCTGGGTGGTGCCGTAGACGGGGCCGATAGCATGGTGCTCCAGATCCAGCGCCACCTCCCGCCACGGGTTCTGTCGGAAGGCCTGGTCAGGGTCTATGAGGGCCATGGGGTCCGCCAAGTGCACAGCGCGGCCGCTGTAGGTGGTGCGGTGACGCAAGAATGGCTCCACGACCTGGAAGCTCATGCCCCCGGCAGCGAAAGCGTCGTTGCTGGAGATCTCGGGCCGTTGAAAGCTGAACAGGACGCTACCATCGGGCAGGTAGAGGCAGAGGGTCACCTCGGCGTAGCCCTCGTTGACCCGGTTGCCGATGCGCATGAAGCCGCCCAAGCGCAGGCGGTTGTCGAAGAAGTTATAGTAGGCCGACTCGTTGAAATTGGGCTCGGGGCCGGGGGCATGGGTGTAATCGTCCTGGGGCCGCAGGTCTCCCACCACGCTCACCATGCTGACACCTCCGCAAGCAACCTGTGGTGGCATTTTAGCCCCCGGGGCCTTGCCCCACAAGCGAGGCGCGGAGGAGCGCGTGCCCCTTAGAGGGCCGCAGGCGTTGGCGGACGGCCCGCAGCTCCTCCAGCAGCTCGGGCAGGGGGACGTCCTCCACCTCCGAGGCCAGCGTCCGCTCCCTCACCTGGCTGGCCACCTTCTGGAAGATGGCCATCAGGTCGCTGTCCAGGGGGGACTCCTCCTGCCCGTCTTCTCCCTCGGGTCTCCCCTGGGAGTCCTCGGCGAGGGCGGGGGTGGCAGCCGTCTCGGCCCCCTCTTCGGTCAGCGTCGCTAGCGGCTGCACTGGTGGCCAGACCTCCAAGACGTCGGACGGTCCCTCGCTGTTGGCAATCGCCTGGGGATTAGGGGTAAGCACAGCCTCGAGCTGCTCCCTCGGCTCCAGGCCAGGGGCCTGCCCCTCGTCCTCCCGCGGCCGTCGGCCCCTTCGGCCCCTCTCGGCCTCCGACCTCGACTTCCTTGTGGCCATCTCCTCCTCCTGTCGCCTTTGGGATCTCGAGCTCAGGTCCGTTAGTCGTTGGCGCAGGGCTGCCGCCAGCGCTGCCAGGGACTCCCGGCCCTGGCGGGCCCCCTGCCGCGCAAGGGCCATCGCCAGCAGGGATGGCGCCGAGGCGGGAGCCGCCGCCTCCACGACGCGACGGTACAGCCAGACCAGGGCGCCCGCCAGCACCAGCAGCGCGAGGCCCCGACCGCCCCAACCGTCCATGAGGCGGTGGCCGTAGCCCAACAGGGGAATGGTGGTCCGCACCACCAGCACCTCCCCCGAGACCGACACCGGCGTCGGCAGGGGCCTTCCGTCCTCGTCAGCGAGGATCAGGGTCTGGCGGTTACCGCTTCGCTGCAGGCCCAGCACCCTGTATATGCCGATGGAGCCGTTATCGTCGGCGAACAATACCTCATCACCGGGCAGGGGCTGGGCGCTGGCCTGGGCCAGCACCAGGCGCTGGCCCAGGGCCTCGCTGCTCAGTCCCAGGGCGCGGGGCAGGCCCGCCGCCACCACACCCATCACCACCAGGGCGGTGAGGGCGGCCAGGACCACCTTGGCTACCTTGGGGAGGAACGGCGCCCAGACCATGGTCGTCACCTACCTCATGAAGTCGGCAGCCCCAGGGCAAAGAGGAGCTGGCCCAGCAGGGGCATGATGACCAGGGCCAGCCCGGTAGCGGCCAGGTTCAAGGCGGCGAAGAGGGCCAGCTTCAGCTTGCTGCCGCCGGCCGCCGCCTGGCTGGTCCAGGTATTGATGACGGTGAGGCCCAGGGCCACGATGACGGCCGTCGTCTGCAGCAACTTGGCATCCATCTCCTGGAAGGCCAGGCCGGTGGGGATGCCCAGGTCCTGGGGCCGGATGCCCGTAGGGACATCGCTGGTAAGGGTGCTCTGGGCCCGCACCAGCTGCTGGTTAAAGCGCGCTACCACCTCGTTAACGAACAGCAGCAGGGCCACCAGCACCCCGTGCAGGGGCACGATCATGAAATGGAAGGTGGAAGCCACCAGCCGGCGCTTGGAGCGCAAAAGGTAGGTCTGGAGGCCCAGGTCGGCAGCCAGGCTGCCGGCCCGGGCCGGGTCGCCGCCCAGGCGAACGGCGTCCCAGAAGGCGCCCACCACTCTCCTGACCAGGTCGCTGCTCGTCTCGGCCACGAAGCGCGCCCAGGCCCTCCCCGTGTCCACCCCTGCCTCCAGTCGCTGCAGCAGCCGTCGCAGCTCCGGCTCCAGGGAGCCGATGGAGCGGCGGTCAACGTGCTTCAGGCTGTCGGTGACGGTGGTACCCCGGGCGGCAGTGACGCTTCCCAGGGAACGCACGAAGTCGGCGATGTCGCGGTCGCGGTCGTTGACCTTGCGCTCCTGGAGGAAGGTGTAGAGGCCCGGAGGGGCGAGGAGGATGGCGGCCGCCGTTATGGCCATGCCGAAGTGCTGGGTGACCACGTAGACGGCGATGCCCCCAGCTAGGGAGGCCGGCAGGAAGACGGTAGCCATGGACCGTAGCAGCTTCTGGGCGTGGGTGGCGTCCGACAGCCTCTGCAGCATCGGGTCGGCAGGGGCGACACGCCAGATGAGCCACGACCCCAGCAGCCCTACCACTAGCACCGTCATCTCGGTGGCCACCAGGAAGAAGTTTCCCAGGTGGTAGATCATGTTGGAGACCACCGCCACCAGCACGATCATGATGGCCGCCGCCTCCAGGGCCACGAAGGCGTCGGTCCACTTGCGCAACGACTCCAGGTCGCGCTCGTACTCGTTGACGTAGTCATCGGTGATGACCCGCAGCTCGCGCTGCAGGAAGGCCGACTCAGGCTCCCCCGAGGCCAGGGAGTTGCCGAAGCGTAGCAGGATAGCCCGGATGGTCTCCTCGCTGGCCCGGCTGGATATGCGGTGGCAGGCATGGGCGAAGTCATAGGAGAGGCCCCGCACCAGGGCCAGCACCTGCCCGAAGAAGGGCGAGGGGCGGTAGCTGAGGGAGGACGCTATCTGGAAGATCTGCTCACGGGTGACGTTGGCCGTGGCCACCGCCGCCAGGTGGGTGAAAAGACTCACCAGGTCATAGCGGTAGGCGCTGGCGTTGAACAGCAGCGAGCGCGAGTTGGGCAGGGCCTGGGCACGGGCGGCCCCGTCGGCCCTAGAAAAGCCCCTGCCGACGCGCCTTGGCCAGGACCTGATAGAGATCATGGAAGTCCTTGACCCCCTTGCGGTGCAGCTCCTGCAGGAGCCGTGCCCGCTTCTCCAGCTCCAGGTACATATCGCGCCGCTTGCTGGGCGGCAGGCCCCGCCGGACCGCTATCTTGGTCTCCAGCAGATAGCTGTTCATGTAGCCGGTGAACTCGAAGCGGTCGTAGACCGGGTCCCAGTGGAACACCTCAGCGAAGGCGAAGGACTCGGTCACCGAGTCGTAGCCCAGCACCTCGCTGACCGAGAGGACCCGTCGCGCCAGCTTGCCCGTCTTCAGTCGCACAGCGCTGGTGATGACCACCACGTTCAGGTTGTCCACGTAGGTCTTGGGGACGTTGATAGGGGGCGCGGTGATACGCTGGATGAGCTTCTCCACTGTGGCGGCGTGGAAGGTGGCCATCACCTGGTGGCCCGTCTGCATGGCCTGGAAGGCGATGTTGCCCTCTTCGCCACGGATCTCGCCCACCAGGATGGCGTTGGGGCGCTGGCGCAGGGCCGCCTTCAGCAGGTCGAACATGGTCACCGCTGCCCCCTCCTCACCGGTGCCCCGCACCACCTCCCGCGTCCAGTTGGGGTGGGGCACCTGCAGCTCGGGGGTGTCCTCAATGGTCACGATCTTGAACTCGGGCGGGATGAAGGTGGTGATGGCGTTGAGGAGGGTCGTCTTGCCCGAGGCCGTCTCCCCCGAGACGAACAGGTTCATGCCCTCTTCCAGGACGATGGAAAGGTAGGCCAGGATACGGTAGTCCAGGCTACCCCCCTCGGCCAGGTCCAGCACGCTCATGGGCTTGGTGGCGAACTTACGGATAGTGAAGTTGCTGCCCCGCTTGGAGACCTCCGACCCGTAGACGATGTTGATGCGGGAGCCGTCGGGCAGGGTGGCGTCCACGATGGGCCGACGGTGGGTCACCGGCTTGCCGATGCGCTCCGACAGGCGCCGCAGGAAGGTGTCCAGGTCCGCCTCCTCCTCAAAGGCGATGGCCGACTTGAGGGCCTTGAAGATCTTGTGCTCGATGAAGATGGGGCCCAGGCCGCTGCAGCTCACGTCCTCGATGTAGGGGTCCAGGATGAAGGGCTGCAGCACCCCCAGCCCCACCTTGTCCCGCAGCACCAGGTAGCGCAGGGCCTCGAACTCCTCCGCCCGCAGGTGCAGCTTGCTGTGGTTGCTGCTGCCCAAAAGGCGCAGACGGCCATTGCCGTTCTGGGGATGACGGCCGTTCCAGTTGTGGGGCCGGTGGCCGTTGAGGACCACCACCCGTCGCATGGCCTCCTCCAGCACCTGCCGCCGCTCCTCCAGCGTGTGGGCATGGGGCAGCTTGGTGACCACGTCCACCAGCCTGTCCTCCAGCGCCTCCAGGAGGGGCCGCATCTCGTCCACTTCCATCACCGGCTCGATGGGGATGTAGAAGTTCCGGGCATCCTGGGGATCGCCCAAGATGTGGACGAAGATGCCGTTGCCGATGGGGTAGAGGACGTTGGGCAGCCCTGTCTCCCCCATCTTCCGCTCCAGCCGCTGATGGAATGAGGGGAGACCCCACTCCTCCAGCGGCAGGGAATGGAGGTAGCGCAGCAGGTGGGGGTGAGAGGCGGCCTCGCTGCGCAGGGGCTCGGTCAGGGAACGGCAAATGGGGCAGGCCGCCTCCTGGTGGCCTTCCCCCTGCCATGCCTTCAGCTCGAAGGGGAGGCGCGTAGCCGGCATGCTCTCACCCTCTTATGCCTTGGCACGGGTTATGGGCACGCTCTTGATCCCTACCCCCGGTTCCACGGTGAAGCTGACGGTGTTGTCCACGGTGCGCACCGCCCCCCGTACCTTCACCACCTCCAGGGTGCGCACCAGCTGGTTGCCCAGCTCCTCGATGCGCAGGCGCAGATGGGCATCCACTATGGACGTGGCCCGCAAGCGCAGTGACTCGTTGATGGCGTAGGAGTGGAGGGTCACGATGATGGTCCGCCCCAGGTCGGCCAGCTCCTTGCACTTGGCCAGGAAGGACAGCACATACCATTCGTCGAAGTTGAAGATGAGGGGCGTGATGGAGTCCACCACGAACAGCTCGTAGTCCTGGCACACGGCCATGTAGCGCAGGACCCGGGCCAAGAGCGCCTCTGCCCGCTGACGGTCGCCGCGGAAGTCGGCGTCGAACAGGGCCAGCCGCCGCAGCAGGTAGTAATCGGACAGGGGCATGCTGAAGCTGTCCATCTGCTCCAGCACCTCCCGTGCCGACGTCTCCGAGACGAAGACGGCGCAGCGGTAGCCCTCCTTCAGGGCGCCGTAGACCAGCTGCAGGGTGAAGACGCTCTTGCCGGCGTCGGGGTCGCCCTCCACCAGCGTCAGGGAGGCAGGAGGCAGCCCTCCCCCCAGCCGCTTCTCCATCTCCAGCAGGCCTGGGGATATGAGGCGCTCTTTTGGCTCTTCCTCCTCCTCTTCCTCGGGCGAAAGCGTCGGCTCGGCCACCATTTCCTCTCGCTCCCGGTCAGAAATAGATGGTGTAGCTGAGGCCGCTGGCCAGGGCCAGCACCAGCCAGCGGTCGCTGTTGGTCGTGTCCACGGCCGGAGACACCTGCACCACCACCTGCATGGTCTCCCCTGGGTCTAAGATGCCCGGATTGCGCCGGTCGTTACTGATGGAGGCCACCTGCCAGGTGTTGTCCTGCAGGGGGCCGTCAGCGTAGGGCAGCCAGCGGGTGTGCCGCTGGCCGCTGCCATCGCGGTAGCTGATGATGACGTCCATGAGACGGGGGTCGGCGATGGCCACCCGCCCGGCGTTCTTCAAGAGGACGGTCACCTGGGTGCCGTCGGGCGACAGGTCGGTGCTGACCTGCTCCAGGGCACTGCCCACCCGCTCCTCGGCCACCGCCAGCATGTCCCGCCAGGAGCGGTCCACCCGCTCCACCGCGCCGGTGGTGACGCCGGTCATGACGAGGGCGCCCACCAGGACGGCGGCGGCCACGATCAGGGCGGGGATGGTGTGCTCCATAGTCCGCCCCTACACCGAGAAGGTGGTGCTGATGGGCACGCCGTTGGGCAGGACGACGGTCACAATGTAGTCCTGGCCGGTGGTCAGGCCGGCGTCCAGCTCGATGTCCACCCGGGCCGTGGCGTAGGGCGACCAGCGGGTGTCGTTCTCGATGGAGATCTCCCAGCACGGGGGCACGTTGCCCGTCTGGGCACAGGGCGGGACGCGCTGGAAGTTGCCCACCGGCCCGAAGAAGACGTCCATCCGCTCCAGGTTGGCGATGGTGATGGAGCCCACGTTCTTGACCCAGACCTGGACCGTCTGCGAGCCGGCCGCGGCGGCCGTCTCGATGATGCGGGCGTCGGTGCGGATGCGGTCGCTGACGGCGCCGCTGACGGACACGACATCGCCCCCCGCCCGTTGCACGGCTGGCAGGACGGTGTTGGCGACGATGGAGGCGGAGACGATGCCTGCCACGACCAGCAGCACCGTCACCAAGACCTTGTCCATGGCCGGTGCAGGCTAGCGGGCGAGGTTGTCCAGCTCCACTAGGGCCTTGAGCCAGTAGGGTTCCGGGTCGTCGCTGCTGGCCAGCAGCTCCTGCAGGTGCCCCAGGGCCAGGTTCATATTGGCCGGCAGGGGCCTCACCAGGCGGTACATGGCCAGGAGGTGCCCCAGGCGCTGGGGGCCCAGCTCGCGCAGGGAGCTGGCCAGCCAGGCCACGAAGTCGCCCCCCACCAGGGGCGGTTGCCAGCGGGGCGCAGGCTCCTCCGGGGGCGGCGTCCCCGTAGCCCCGTGGTCCCGGGCAGCGGCCGACTGGGGCTCAGGCTCCAGACGGGGCGCCTCTTCCTCCTGGGCCGGCAGGGAGGGCGCCTCCTCCTCAGCCTGAGGGGCCTCCCCCAGCGCCGGGGCCTGATAGCCGTCGGGAGGGGCAAGGGCCTCCTCCGACGGCTGGGGGAGATCGAACTGCAAGGGGTTGGTGCGCGAGAGGACCACCTCCCTGATGTCCAACAGGACGCTCTTGACCTCGGCCTTGAGGAGCCTCAGCTCCTCCTCCAGGGCCTCTATGCGGCTGTCGCTGTCCATGTGCGACTCACCCCCGAAACGGGTCTGGGGGCGCCCAGAGGTGGCCCCGGGCGCCCCCTCAGGCGTTTAGTGCAGGTCCACCACCAGGTCGATGGCCGGCGGCATGGTGCGGGCGATGAGCATGGACCCGCCCTGCGGTGCCACCACCTCGATGGTGAAGCGCTCGTTGGGGCTGAGAGACAGGGTGTTGGCACCTAGGTCAATGGTGACGGTGAACAGCTCGCCAGGCTCCAGCATCTGGTCTTGGTCGCCGACGATGGCGCTAGCCTGGTAGTCGAGATTCTCCACACGACCGTTGGCATCGGTGAAGTTCATCACCACCCGGCTGTTGGTAGCGGCCGGGTCCAGGCTGATGGGAGAGCCACCAGCGGCCAGGGCCAGCTGGAAGGTGATGGTGCCGGCCTCCAGATTGCCGCTGACCAGGTCCACCTGGCCATTGTTGTCAGAGTCCTGGCCTTGCACCACCACGGCGCCGTGCAGCTCCAGGTTGGACTGGGCCTTGGCCAGGCCGGCGAAGATGGTCTCCTTGCTCCTTTCGGCGCTGAACAGGCCTGTGCTCAGGGTCACGAAGGCGAACACCGAGGCCACGATGACGAAGGCGATGAGGATGATGGCCGTCTCGAGGCCGGTGATGCCCCTTTGCCTCCTGAGGAACCGCTTCAAGCTACGCATGTCCTTCGACCTCCGCTATGGATTCGTCTCGTCGGTCCCTCGTCCCGTCCTGGTCCCTCGCTGCTTGCCCCGTACCCCGGGCGCCCCGACAGCGAGGCCGGGCGCCCGGGGCCGGAGGCATCAGTGCAGGTCCACCACTGGGTCGATGGCCGGCGGCATGGTGCGGGCGATGAGCATGGACCCGCCCGCCGGCGCCACCACCTCGATGGTGAAGCGCTCGTTGGGGCTCAGGATAATGCCGCTCTGGTTGGTGTTGACCGACCCGGTGTACGCCGTGCCGAACTCAATTGTTACCGTAAACAGCTCGCCCGGCTCCAGCATCTGGTCCCCGTCGCCGACGATATTGTTGGCGGAGTAGTCCAGATCCTCAATCCGTCCGTCGGCATCGGTGTAGTTCATCACCACCCGGCTGTTGCCCGCATTCCGGTCCAAGCTGATAGGGGAGCCGCCAGCGGCCAGGGCCAGCTGAAAGGTCAAGGTTCCCCCTTGGGCGTCGCCAACGGCTGGCGGTGCGTTAGGATCAGCATCTTGGTTCACGACGTCTGCGCCGGTGACGACCACCGAGCCGTGCAGCTCCAGGTTGGACTGGGCCTTCTGCAGGCCGGCGAAGATGGTCTCCTTGCTCCTCTCGGCGCTGAACAGGCCCGTGCTCAGGGTCACGAAGGCGAACACCGAGGCCACGATGACGAAGGCGATGAGGATGATGGCCGTCTCGAGGCCGGTGATGCCCCGTTGCCCCTTGGCCAGGCCCCTCAGCATCTTCTTGACCTTTACCACAGCAACACCTCCTCTTGCGGTGGTCTGGAACTAGTGCTGCCCGCCGTATGCGGTCGCAACTTGACGTTTTCCGACGCCCACCTCCTCTCTTCTCGCTTTTCCGTCAGTAATGACCCTTTACACCGTGCCATCGTTACAGGCCTCCGTAGTGGGCCTTCTCAGGGGAGCACGGTCCCGCCCCAGCAGCCTTCCCGCCCGCAGTCGGGTAGCGAGCGGCCCGCCAAGGCCAGGGGGACGGGCACCTCGCCCCCTCCCTGCACCACCGACAGGTCCAGGTGCAGATGGGCGCAGCCGGGGCCGATGTGGGCCAGGGAACCCAGGTAGGTGCCCGCCGCCACGGGCACCGGCGTCCCACGGGGCCGCAGTTGGCTGGGGATGCTGCCTGGGTCCAGGTGGATCAGCCGCAGGCGGCCGCTGCCCCCATCGGGGAGGGGGAACTCCAGCACCACCACCGAGCCGGCTGCCGCCCCCGTCACCGCCTGGCCACCGCAGTAGGCCACGGTGCCATCGGTCACGGCCACGATCCGCCCGCCCACGGGCGCCCGCACGGGCGTGCCCGCCGTGGGGCCGTCCAGTCGCACCAGGTCGAGGCCGTAGGTGTGGACGCCGTCGTGGAGGCCGCAGCGGTAGCCGCAGGTCACCTGCCAGCGGCCGGGGACGGGCATGGGGAGGGAGAAGGAGGCCTTGGCCCCGCCGCCCGTGGCGGCGGCCACCGGCAGCGGGCCGCGGTCCGACAGGGGACGCTGCTGCCGGGGCCGACCGCTGCGCACCGCCCGCACGGTGGCGCGGGGGTCGTCGGGGGCGGGGGTGGCGACCTCCAGCCGTGGCGGGGGTGTCGGCGTGGCCAGGGGAGGGGACTGGGGCTGTTGACCTTGGGCCGGCGACTCGAACCTGACGTCCGCCGCCGGCTGGACCTGGGCCGCGGGAACTGGGGCGGGGGCGTCCCCGGCCGCGACGAGGCTGCCGCCGACGTTAGCCCCCGCAGCGCCGCCGCCCCTGTCGCCGGCCAGTCCGCCCACGACGGCGGCCAGCAGCAGCGCTGCCAGCACCAGGGCGCCACCCAGGCCCAGGGCACCCCGGCAGGACGCCAGGATACCCCCTTCGGGAGACCGTTCGGGAACGTGAGCGGACGTGGCCATCGTGTCCATAGTGGGGACGCACGACGGCCCGGCGTCGTTAGCAGGCGAGGGGGCGGGGACGCCCGCTACGGGTTGATGCCCTGGGGTAGGACCGCGGCCAGGGCCGTGCCCCGCTCCCGGTCGGAGCCCACCACCACCCCGAGGAGGTTCCCCTCGGTGTCCAAGAGGGCGGAGCCGCTACAGCCCGGTTCAGCGGGGATATCGGTCACCAGCATGGGCTGGCCCGTGGGCGAGAGGGCCTGGCCCAGCACCTTGCCCAGGCGGGGCGCATCGTCGAAGTGGCAGCGGAACAGGACGGGACGGCCATCGTAGTCGCGGGCACCGGTCACCAGATGGGGCAAGGGGAGCTGGGGCAGCCCGCTGGGGTCGTCGAAGTGGCAGTAGAGGACCGCCACATCGGAGCTCTCGTAGTCGCTGATCATGCGGCCCTCGCACCAGATGCGGGCCGCCACCCGCCGTGCCCGCACCGTGGTGCCGGTGTCCAGGACGTGGCCGGCGGTGAGGATGACGTAACCGTCAGGCAGCAGGCGGACCACCATGCCGGTGCCCCGCGACACCTGAATCAGGGGGCCACGGCCTCGCGGGGCCGTGGCCTCGATGATGGTGGTGTTGCGCTCCACCAGCTCCAGGGCCAGCTGGGTGGGCTGCGGGGGAGGTGGCGGCAGGGGTGTGGGGGTGGGGCCCGGGGTGGGCCGCGCTTCTTCCCTCAGGACCTCCAGCTCCGGCACCGGCGGCCCCGGCTGGAGGGCCACCACCGCTATCAGGCCCACCATCGCCGCCAGGGCCATCGCCAGGAGCCAGACCAGGAGGCGCATCCCCCACCTCAGCCCCGGGCCACCGCCTCCTGGGCCGGCAGCACCTCGACCCAGGCGTCCCGGTAAGCGGGGATGCCGCACTGGGGGTCCGACAGGCCCCTGGGCACCAGGACGTTGGCCTCCGGCCAGAACATGACCACCGTGCCCGGGTAAACGGGGCCTGGCCGCACACGGCCGCGCAGCTGACCGCTGGACGAGCGCACCACCACCTCCTGGCCGGGACGCAGGCCCAGCCGCTCCATGTCGCCGGGCGAGATGAGCACCTCGTCCCGCTGGGCACCCGACAGGGCGTCCCGAGGGCCTAAGACCATGCTGTTGAACTGCTTGCCACGACGGGTGGTGAGGCGGAAGAGGCCCTCCTGCCTCTCCTCGGGCGGCAGGGGCACCGGGGCGAAGTGGGCACGGCCGTCGGGCGTGGCGAAGCGTCCCCCCTCCCCTAGCCGCTCCCCACCCCATTGGAACTGGTCGCCCTTCCGGCCCAGGTGCTGGATGCCCTCGTAAAAGGGGACGGCACGGGCGATCTCCTCCCGTATGGCCTGGGTGGACGGGAAGGACAGCAGGTGGGCAGCCTCCGGCCGGGCCCTGCGGGCCACCTCTACCAGCACCCGCCACTCGTCACGAGCGCCGGCCACCCGCGGCCCGGGGACCTCGGGGTTGAAGATGACCCGCCGCTCGGTGGTGGTCTCGGTGTTGCCCCCGGCCATCTCGTAGCGGGTGGTGGCGGGAAGGACCAGGACCTCCTCCCCTGGCTCCACCAACATCTGCGGGTTCAGGACGATGTCGTGGTGGACGCGCAGGGGGATGCGCGAGAGGGCCTCCCGCACGTAGCGGCGGTCGGGCAGCACGTCCACCAGGTTGCTGCCGATGCAGTAGAGGACGTCCAGCTCCCCCCGCCAGGCAGCGTCCACCATCTCGGCTACGAAGTAGCCCCGCCAGGAGGGCACCGGGAAGCCCCAGAGGCGAGAGAAGTGGGCGGCCGACTCGTCCTCCAGGGCCAGGCCGCCGGGAAGGGCGTTGGGCACCGCCCCCATCTCGGCCCCGCCCTGGACGCCCGAGTGGCCGCGGATGGCCATGAGGCCCGTCCCCGGTCTGCCCACCATGCCCCTGGCCAGGGCCAGGTTGATGATGGCGCGGACGTTGTCCACCCCGTGCTTGTGCATGGTCACACCCATTGACCAGACGAAGACGGCCCTCTCGGCGTTAACATACAGGCGGGCAAACTCCAGCATCTGCTGACGGGTGGTGCCGGAGGCCCGCTCCAGCTCCGGCCAGGACATCCCCTCCAACGCCCGTGCCACCTCCGGCCAGCCGCTGGTGTGGCGGGCGATGAACTCCTCGTCCAGCCAGCCCCTCTCCAGCAGGTGCTTCAGGACGCCGTTGCAGAAGCCGATGTCCCCGCCCACCTTGACCTGAAAGAAGGCGTCGGCCACCCGGGTGCCCAGGAGGGCCGAGTCCAGGGCCGAGGGCACCCAGTAGGTCTCCAGCCCAGGCTCGCGGAAGGGGTTGACCACCGCCACCTTGGTCCCCCGCTTCTTGGCCAGATGGACATATTTCATGGACACCGGCTGGTTGTTGGCCACGTCGCTGCCGATGAAGACCAACAGGTCGCTCTGCAGCCAGTCGCGGTAGCTGCAGGTGGAGGCGGCGTAGCCCAGGGCCGCCTTCAGGGCCACGGTGCTGGGGGCATGGCAGACCCGCGCCGAGTTGTCGATGTGGTTGGTGCCCAGGAAGCGGGCCACCTTTTGGGCCACGTAGTAGGTCTCGTTGACGGTGCCCCGGGAGGTGAGATAGAAGGCCACCCGCCGTGGGTCGGTCTGCCGCAGGCGTCCGGCCACCAGCTCCAGCGCCTCCTCCCAGTCGATGGGCCGGAAGCCCCTGTCACCACGGCGGCGCAGCAGCGGCACCGGCAGGCGCCCCAGGCCCCGCAGCTCCCGTTCCGACATGGACCGCAGATGGGCGATGTCAGCGAGCAGCTCCGGGTCCAAGGGCGGCATGGTGTTGAGGCGCAGCAGGTTCAGGCGGACCCAGCACAGGTGGACGCCGTCCATGGTCCAGTCCCGCAGCCCCGACTGCCCCAGGGCGCAGCCGTCGCATACGCCGTCGCGCAGGATGCGCCAGGCGTAGGGCAGCCGGTCGCGGTTCTGCCAGGCTGCCCGGGCGATCTCCAGATAGGAGGCGAAGCGTCTCTGCCAGCCGCCGCCCACCTTGCGCCAGCCCTCCTGCAGGGGAACAGGGCCTTGCACACCAAGTATACGCAGGCCTGGCCTAAGTCGCTCCACTCTGCCCGACGACGCCGTCTGTGCCGAAGCAGTCTGTCCTCCTATACTGGGGACAGGCCGGTGGCAGGGACGACGACCCAGCAGCCCCGCGAGGAGCCTGAGGGCCTCCACCTGCTGTTCGTGGCGGGCGCCCTTCTGGCAGCCCTGGCAGCGGGGTTCTCCCTGGGCGTGCTGCTGGCCCTGGCCCGGTCGGGCGTGGGGGACCTGGGCCAACGCTGGCCGGCCCTGGCCCAGGCCCACGGCCATGCCCAGCTGGCCGGCTGGGCGGGGCTATTCGTCATGGGCATGGCCTACCGCCTGGGCCCCCGCTTTGCTGGGGCACCGCCGGTGGCCTTCGCCCCCGCCGTGGCCTCCTTCGGCGCCGTGGCCCTGGGCCTTGTATCGAGGCTGCTGGGCCAGCCCCTGGCCTGGGGCGAGGCCGGCCGGACAGTCCTCGTGAGCTCGGCAGCGTTGGAGCTGGCGGGGTCCCTCCTCTTTGCCGCCCTCTTGCTGCCTTCCCTGGGCCGAGGGCTGCTGCAGGGGCGCCCCTTTGCGCCCCACATGGCGGCGGCGGTGGTCTGGCTGGTGGCGGCCAAGGCCCTGACGGTGGCCTGGGCGCCAGGGGCCAGCCCCGAGCCGCTGCTGGTGCCCTTCGACCGTCAGCAGCTCCTGCACGACGTGATGCTGCTGGGCTTCGTACTGTCGGCGGTGGTGGGGGTATCTCTGCGGAGCGTGGTTATCTTCTTCGGGCGGCCCGTGCCCGGCCCGAGGGCGGTATGGGGGCTGTGGCTGCCCCTGCACCTGGGGCTGGCCCTGCATGCCGCGGCTGCAGCCTGGTCATCCTACCGGCCGTGGGACGGTGCGGCCAGGGCCGAGGCGGCGGGGCTGCTCCTGGCGGGGCTGGGGCTGGCCGGCGCAGCCTTGCTGGTGGGGCCCTGGCGGCCCCCCCACCGGCTGCGGGACGCCGCCCGTGGCGCCGGGACGCTGGTCCAGGTGGCCGTCGCCTGGCTGGGCATCGGGGGGCTGCTGCTGGCCGTCCTGGCAGGCGCGGCCCTGGCCGATGGCGGGCCGGTGCCTCACGCCCGCCTGGACGCGGCCCGCCACCTGCTGGCGGTGGGCACGGTGACCACCATGATCCTGGGCATGGCCTACCTGGTGATGCCGGCCTTCGCCCTGTCCCGACAACAGGGGCGACCCCAGCGCTGGGCCGTGCCGGCGGCCCTCGCCTCCCTGCCGTTGGCGGCCGTCCTGCGGGCCGCCGGCGGCTGGCTCTCGGGGGAGACGGAGGCTGCCGACCACCTGACGGCCATGGCCGGGGTCCTAGCCTGGGCGGCGGTGGCCGCCTTCGCCCTCGCCCTGGCACTGGCGCTGCGGGCGCGCGGCGGCGTTCCCCTCCCGGGCGGTCGGTAATACAATCTTCCTCAGCCTATGGACAAGCGAGGGGCCGTGGGTCCTCCCCTGCGCGCTTACCTGCTGTTCGCGCTGGTCTCCCTCTGCCTGCTGGTGGCTGCCCTCCAGTTCTCCATGGTCAGCGTGGCCCTGGGGGATCTCATGGACGACCTGGATGCCCCCCTGCGCTGGGCCGGCTGGGTGGTGACGGTCTACACGCTGGCCCAGGCGGTGTCTATGCCCATCGTGGGGCGGCTGAGCGATGACCTGGGGCGACGGACGGTGTTCGTGGGCGGCCTGGTAGTGTTCGCCCTCGCCTCCCTGGCCTGCGCCCTGGCACCCAACGTCTACTTCTTGATCCTGGCCCGGGGCGTGCAGGGGATAGCGGCCGGTGGCCTCCTGCCCTCGGCCTACGGCGTCATTGGCGACACCTTCGGGCCACGGCGGGCACAGATGGTGGGGCTGCTGTCGTCCATCGTGCCCCTGGGGTCGGTCATCGGCCCTACCGTGGGCGGCTTCATCGTGGACGAGCTGGGCTGGCGCTGGACCTACGCCATGAACACCCCCGTGGGCGTCCTGGTGCTGGCCCTGCTGTTGCTGATGCCCAGGACACAACAGCACGGGTCCCGGCCCTTGGACGTGGTGGGGGCTGCCCTGCTGAGCGTGACCATTTCGGGCATCGTTTACGCCCTGACGGAGCTGTCACGCCAGAGCCCGCCGCCCAGCCTGCCGGTGGTGGCCTGCTCCCTCACGGCCGGGCTGGTGGCCGGTGCCCTGTTCCTGCGCCACGAGCTGCGGGCGCCGGAACCCATCCTGGAAGTGGCGCTGCTGCGCCAGCGAGAGTTCGCCTTTGTCAACGCCCTGAACCTGCTCTACGGGGCCTGCCTGTTCGGCGCCTTCTCCTTCATCCCCCTCTATGCCCGGGAGGCCTACGGCATGGCCTCCAGCCACGCAGGCCTGGTCCTCATCCCCAGGGCGGTGGCAGCGGCCGTCACCTCGGCTGTGGCCAGCATGCTGCTGCCCCGCACCGGCTACCGGCGCCCCATCTTCGTGGGGCTGATGGTGATGGCGGGGGGCCTGGCCCTGATGTGGCAGGGCATGCACAGGCCCGAGGTGGGACCCCTGGCCCTGGGCGATTTCAGCTACTTGGCCCTGGTCATCGCCCTGACAGGGGTGGGGTTCGGCATGTCCGGGCCGGCGGCCAACAACGCCGCCATCGAGCTGGCCCCCGACCGCATCGCCGCCATCACCGGGCTGCGGGGCATGTTCCGCCTGATGGGAGGCGCCCTAGGCACCGCCGTCATGGTGCTGGTGGCCTCCCGCGCCCCTTCGATCGCCGATGGCCTGGAGATGGGCTTCGGTGGCCTGGCCATGGTCTCGGCGGCCACCTCCTTCCTGGTGCTGGGCATTCCCGACCAGGTGGGGGTGGCGGTGCAGGCCAGGAAGGCCAGGCCCCAGCAGGCGCCCTCCGTCCTGGGGCCCGAGGCCGAGCGGCGGCCCTAGGGCAGGGCGGCCCGCACCTGCTGGACCGCCTGCAGCAGACGACGCACCCGTTGGCGCTGCACCGGCGCCTCCGTCCTGCCTCCCTCCTTGAAGGCGGTGCCGACGATGGCCCCGTCGGCCAGCGGCAGCAGGGTGCCGGCATTGCCTGGGTCGAGGCCACTCCCCACCAGGAGGGGGCGGTCGGGGACGGCCTGCCGCACCCGCGCCAGCTCCTGCGGCGTCGGCGGCCTGCCGGTGGCCTCCCCGCTGACGATGAGGCCGTCGGCCAACCCCCGGTAGGCCACGTCCTGGGCCACCTGCTCCAGGCCCCGCTCGCCCAGGGCGGAGCCGTGCTTGACGGTCACGTCGGCCAGCACCAGCACCCGCTGGCAGCCCAGCCACCGCCGGTAGCGGAGGGCCTCGGCGGCACGGCCCTCCAGCAGGCCCTGGTCGGCCACCACAGCACCTATGTGGACGTTGGTGCGGACGAACTGGGCCCCGGCCGCGCAGGCGACGGCCAGGGCAGCACAGGGGTCGTTGCGCAACACGTTGACCCCCACCGGCAGGCCCGTGGCCTCCACCACCGCCCGCACCGCCACGGCCATGGCGGCCACCGTCTCGTGTCCCACGCTGCCCTTCATGAAGGGCAGGTCGCCGTAGTTCTCCACCAAAAGCCCGTCCACCCCCTCCTGGGCCAGGGTTGTGGCGTCCTCCAGGGCCCGGCGGAGGACAGCCTCCATGTCGCCGCCCCAGCGCGGCGAACCGGGCAGGGGCAGCAGGTGCACCATGCCGATGATGGGCAGTCGCCGCGGGAAGACGTCCCGGAAGGACATGTCGCCTCCTATCTGCGTTGTCTGGCCCGGAGGGCGAGGACCGCCCAGCCGCCTGCCGCGGCCGCCGCTGCCGCCCCCGCCGCCAGCTGGGCCAAGCGCAGGGCCGTCAGGCCCTCACCGGGTGCCTCGCCCTCTGCCGGCGGGCCGCCAGGGGCGGCCGCCTCGGGCGTAGGCCTGGCCGGTGCCAGCGTCATGCCCGGTCCTGCCGGCCCCGGCGTCGGCGGGGGCACCGAGGGGGCACCCCCTCGCAGCGTCTCCTCCCCAGCGGCAGGGATGGCGGCCGTCCCTCCCTGGGGCACCGAGGGTCGCAGGACGTCGTAGGCCACCAGGGCAGCCAGGAGCGCGGCACACACCGCCGCCGTGACAGGTAGCAGACGCGTGGCCGCCAGGGAGTGACGCCCCGGGCGCGAGACCGCGTCCGGGGCCAGCGCGAACGAGCGCGGCGGCGGCTGCCGGGGCAGCGAGGCTACCGCCCTGGCCACTGCTTCCAGCCCGGCCAGTTCCCTTCGACAGGCGGGACAGCGCGACAGGTGGGCCTCCAGGCGTCGACGCAGCCCGGGCGACAGCTCGCCGTCCAGGTAGGCCGAGAGGTGGCGCCGCAGCAGGTGGTGGGAGAGGGGCGCTGGGGGCATGGCCTACTCCTCCCCCGCCCAGGCCGCCAGGGGCACGAGGCCCGCCGCCGTCAGGTGCTCCCGCAGGCGGGCCCGGCCACGGCCGATGCGCGACTTGACGGTGCCCAGGGAGGTGCCCATGGCCCGGGCTATCTCCTCGTAGCTGAGGCCTTCGACGTCCCGCAGCACCACCGCCAGGCGCTGGTCAGGGGGCAGGCGCAGCAGGCCCCGCTGTATCTCCTGGGCCAGTTCCCCCTCCAGATAGGCCTGCAATGGCGAGGCCTGCGAGGGGGCGGCGACGCTCGCTGCCGCCTCCAGGGGCAGCGGCCGCCGGCGCCGACGCCGCAGCTCATCGTAGCAGGCGTTGGCCGCTATGCGCAGCAGCCAGGCCCTAAAGCTGCCGCCGCGGAAGCGTCCTAGGCCGCGGTAGGCAGCGATGAAGGTGTCCTGAGTGGCGTCCTCGGCGGCAGCACTCTCGCCCAGCATCCTCAGGCACACGTTATACACCAGCGCCTGATAGCGCTCCACGATGGCATTGAAGGCGTCCAGGTCGCCGCTGCAGGCCCGCAGCAGCAGGTCGTCCTCGTCGTGCACGGTGCCCGCATTCTAGCAAAGGGGCAGGGGCTACATGAATGCCCCCCGCTCTCGGCCCCAGGCCTCAGGCCCCCCTCCTGGCCGGCAGCCAGCGTCGCCAGGCCAGCACCCCCAGGGCCAACAGGGCGGCGATCCAGCCCCCGGCGATGGCGAAATAGATGGCAGCGGTGGCCAGGGCCCTGAAGACCGCCTGCAGCACTCCCCAGGCATCGGCGGCGACGTCGGACGGGTGCCACGTGGCATCCCCTCCGGCGACGGGGGGAGGCGCCAGGTGCACGGTGATGGTCGCCATGTCGCTGAGCCTCTGCAGCAGGTTCATACGCCCTTGGACCCGCTCTATCTCCAGGCGCACGGCGTTGAGACGGTCCTGGACCTGGAGCACCTCGCCCACATTGCGGGCCTGGGCCAGCAGCTCCAGGTAGCGGGCCTCGCTGGCCCTTAGGTTGCGCAGGCGGGCCTCCAGGTCGGCATACTCCTCCGTAACGTCCTTGCTCTGGGCCGTCTCGCTGCGGACGCGAGAGGCCAGTCGGCGCAGTTGGGCCAGGGCATCGGTATAGACGTCGGCGGGCACCCGGACGGTGATCTCGGCCACTCGGCGCCGGTCGTCTCCCTGCCCCTCGTCCTGCACGTTGGCGCTCACCAGTAGGCCGCCCAGGGCCGTGGCGACCCGCTGGACCTCGCCCACCGCCCGGTCCACGTCGTCGACCTCCATGTCCAGGCGGGCCGTGTAGACCACCTTGCGCTCAATGCCGGCGTCATCCAGGGACAGGGCGCCCCCTTGGTCGCCGGCGGGCGGTGCCGGGCGGACACCCTGCGGGGACGGCGGGGCCGTGGGCGGGAAGGCGTCGTCCCCGCCGCGGCCGAGGGGCTGTACGGCTTCGGGCGGCTGGGGTGGGGTGGTGGCATCGTCCGCGGCGCTGGCGCAGGCCGCCAGGAACAGGGCCGGGGCGAGAAGCAGCACCCACAGGGGTCTGAGCATGGCAACACCTCCCGGTTCATCTCCTCCTGCCCTAGAGACGGATCCGCTGCCCTCCAGGTTCCCCCCATGCTCTTGCCCCAAGGGCCGAAGGGGGATAGCTTGCGAGATGCGGCCCGCCTGCTGTGCCTGTCGGGGGCGGCCCGGCTGCCTTGGCCGGCCAGGTCCTCGCCCCGCTTACGGCCGCCTCGGGTCCATGTGGGAGTGGCTGTCGCTCGCCCTGCTCGGCGCCGTGGTGGGAGCCATCGGCACCTTCATTGGCGCTGGTGGGGGCTTCGTGCTGGTGCCAGCCCTCCTGCTCCTCTACCCCGGCGAGGGGGCAGACTACATCACCGCCACCTCCTTGGCCGTGGTGCTGGCCAACGGCTGCTCGGGCACCCTGGCCTACGCCCGCATGCGGCGGGTGGACTACCAGGCTGCCCTCCTCTTTTCGGCGGCGACGGTGCCCGGCGCCGTCCTGGGATCCCTCACGGTGGGGCACGTGCCCCGCCGCGCCTTCGAGGCCCTGTTCGGGACGGCGCTGGTCCTGGTGTCCCTGGTGCTGCTGGTGCGCGCCCAGGGGCGCCCCTACGGGTCGGAGAGAGCGGCGCCCGTGGCCGCCTCGCAGCGGCCGCCCTACCAGCTGCCGGCGGGCATGATCCTGAGCGTGGGGGTGGGCTACGTGGCCACCCTGCTGGGCATCGGCGGCGGCACCATGCACGTTCCCGCCATGGTGGAGCTGCTCCGCTTCCCCGTGCATACGGCCACCGCCACGTCCCACTTCATCCTGATGGTCAACGCCCTGGTAGCGGTGCTGTCCCACGTGGCCGCCGGCACCTACAGTCACGGGGTGGGGCGCATCGTGGCCCTGTGCCTGGGGGCAGCCGGGGGTGCCCAGGCCGGGGCCTGGCTCTCCAACCGGGTGCGGGCACGCTGGATCGTGCGCGTGCTGGCCCTGGCCCTGCTGAGCGTGGGGCTGCGCACGGCCATCGGCGCCGCCCTGTAGGGGGCACCATGGAGGAGTCCCGCCCCGAGGGGGAAGCGGCCGTCGGCAGGCCCGAGGGGGCGCCGCCCCGGGCCCGCTGGACGGTGCTGTGGGTCACCACCTTCCAGCAGGTGGCCCTCACCTTCGTGCGCCTCGGACTGCCGGCCCTGGCCCCCTTCTTCCGGCCGGACCTGGGCCTCTCCCTGACGGAGACGGGCCTGCTGCTGGGCATCTTCGATCTGGGGGCCATGCTCACCTTCTACGCCACCGGCCTTCTGACCCGGCGCCTGGGGGAGCGGCCGGTGCTGGCCATGGGGGCCTTCGTCACCGGTGGGGTGTCGGCCCTGGCCGCTGCCAGCGATGGCCTCCTGTCCATGGCCCCGCTGCTGGCCCTGGCAGGCATGGGCTTCCCCTCCAGCCATGTGGCCGGCAGCCAGGCGGTGGTGGACTGGTTCCCCAGGCAGGAACGGGGGCTGGCCATGGGGGTCAGGCAGGCGGGACTGCCCATCGGTGGGTTCCTGGCGGCCGCCGTGCTGCCAACGCTGGCGGCGGCCTGGGGCTGGCGCACCGCCCTGGCCACCGCCGGGGGACTCTGCGCGGCGGCTGGCCTGGTAGTCCTGGCCACCCTGCCCCGCAACGACGCCCCGTCACCGCCGGCGGCGGCGGCCGGCTGGGCATTGCCCAGGAGGCGGGTGGCCCTGGCTGCGGTGGCCGGGTGCTGCCTCATCTTCGCCCAGTTCTGTCTCGTGGGCTACCTGCCCCTCTTTCTGGTGGACCAGTTCGGCTGGGGTCGGGAGAGGGCGGCCCGCATGCTGCTGCTGGTCAACCTGGGGGGCACGGCCGGACGCATGGGCTGGGGCTGGCTCTCGGACAGGGCCTTCGGCGGAAGCCGTTCCCTGCCGCTGCTGGTGGTTACGACGGCCGGGGCCGCGGTGCTGCTGGGGCTGTCGGCCCTGGACGCCGCCCCAGCGGCCTCGGCCCTGGGGGTGGCGGCGCTGGCCCTGGTCGCCGGCCTCACCCTCCTGGGATGGAACGCCCTCCTCAACACCTTCGTGGCCGAGATGGCGGGGCCGTCCACGGCACCGGTGCTGGGCGTCATGCTCACCAGCCTTTACCTGTCCAGCACGGCCGCGCCGCCCCTGTTCGGCCAGGCGGTGGAGGCCCTGGGGAGCTACGGCCCCGCCTGGGCCCTGGTGGCGGCGCTGCAGGCGGTGGCCCTCGTGGCCCTGGTCAGGGCGGGCCGAGGATGGACGGGCCCTGGGGCCGACGCGGCACCCGCCGGCCGCAGGGCGTAGACTGGAGGACAGCAGGGACAAGAGGGGGGAGCAAGATGGAGAGGGCCATCGGCCTACCGGCCACCATCCCGGGCACCGCCGGCGCTACGGTCGTGCGCTGGGCACGACTGGCCGAGGAGCGGGGCTTCTCGTCCCTGGGGATCATTGACCGCCTCTGCTACCCCAATCAGGAGGCCCTCATGGCCCTGGCAGCCGCTGCCGCCGTCACCGAGCGGGTGAGGCTCATGCCCACCGTGCTGGTGGCACCCCTGCGGGACCCTGCCCTTCTGGCCAAGCAGGTCGCCACCCTGGACGTCCTCTCGGGGGGAAGGGTGGTCCTGGGCTGGGGGTGGGGACCCGCCGCGACGACTACATAGCCAGCGGTCGGCCCTTCCACGACCGCGGCCGTCGGCTCGAGGGTATGGTGGAGAGCATGCGTCGCCTGTGGAGGGGCGAGGCGGCAGCAGCAGAGGCGGGGCCGGTGGGGCCGCAGCCGGTGCAGGCTGGCGGGCCTCCCATCCTGCTGGGCGGCGCGGCGCCGGCCGTCCTGGAGAGGGCAGCGCGCATCGCCGACGGGCTCATCATCAACCCTGGTAGCTATCCCCGCGCCAGGGAGATGGCGGAGACGGTGCGCCTCCGCTGGCGGGAGCTGGGGCGGGCGGGCCAGCCGTCCTTCAAGGCGGCCTTCTACTACGCCCTGGGTGGCGCCGAGGCACAAGAGCGCGGCGCCGCTTACCTGCGCCACTACTACGCCTTTCTGGGCAGTTTCGCCGAGAACGTGGTCCAGGGCATGCTCACCAGCGCCGAGGCCGTGCGCGGCGTGCTGGGCCCCCTGGAGGAGGCCGGCTACGACGAGGTCTTCTTCTGGCCGACGGTGGCCGACCTGGACCAGGTGGAGCGCCTGGCGGAGGCCCTGGCCTAGGCGTTGCCTAGGCCCCCCGCCGGCAGACCAGGTGGCCCCGCATCACCAGCGAGTCGTAGACCTCCACCGCCTGGCCCCTGGGCACCGGGACCAGCCGCCGCTCCCACTCGTCCACCATCCACACCCGGAAGCCCAGGTCCATGAGCTGGGCCACGAACGCCTCGGGGTCCAGGGAAAGGGCGCTGCACATGGCGGGGGAGAACTCGCTGAAGATGACCAGGCCCGGGCTGGCCCTCACCGTCCGCAACATGCCCCTCAGCACTAGCGGCTCCGCCCCCTCCACGTCCATCTTGACCACGTCGGCCGCGCGTCCCCGCAGCAACCCGTCCACCGTCACCATCGATACCCTCACGCTGGCCCGCCACGGCCCTGCCTCCCCGTGGCGGGCCAGCGAGTGCATGCTGGAGATCCCCGAGAGGGCCAGGGTAGCGTGGCCACGTCGGTCCCCTGCCGCCTGCGGTACCACCCGCACGTTGGCCAGCCCGCTGCGGCGGACATTCCAGCGCAGCAGCCGCGCCTCGGCCGGAGCCGGCTCCAGGGCATACACGGTGCCCTGCGGCCCCACCGCCCTGGCAGCCATCAGCGTGTAGTAGCCCACATGGGCGCCTACGTCCACCACCGTGCAGCCCGGCCTCAGCGCCTCCAGGAACAGGGAGACGGTGTAAGGCTCCCACACCTCGGCGTAATAACGGCCGTCCTCCACACACTCGCCGGGCACCAGGAGGGGTTGGCCGTCCCGAGTCCACACCTGGGCCAGACGCTCGGGAGGGAACCCCAGGCGCTGGACGGCCCGCCACCTTCGGATGGGGTCCAGGAGCCTACGCCGCCAGTGGGCCAACAACGCGTTCCGACCCTGCAGACGGAGCGGATCAGCCCCGCGTCCGCTAGTATAGCTGCGCCGGCGACGATGCGCTCGGGCGGCGCAGAGGCTAGGCAGGCTCCTCCAGGGTGAGGACGAGGCCCCGCAAGTAGTTCAGGTCCGTGGCCGCGCTGCCGCCCACGAAAAGCTGGCAGTTGTCGGCCAGCAGGCACGGTACCCGCAGGCGGACGCCCACGCCCTGGGTGACGGCCATCTCCAGCGACGGCTGCTGGGGAGGCGCCAGGGCGATGGTGGGGCTGCCCGAACCGGCCACGTCCACCTGCGCCACCAGGGACATCAGCCCCTGGTGCCTGACCTGCAGGACACCCCCCGGGGCGCTGGACGGCTGCTTGCTGCCGACGGCCAGCCAGAACTGGGCCAGGTTGATGTCCACCTGCCCCCGGTCCACCCACAGGAAGAGCTCCACCAGGTTGGGAGAGCCGAGATTGAAGGCCCCGGGCAACAGGTCCTCCGCCACCGTCTGGTTCCCGGTCGCCGTCCAGGAGCCGCTGAGGCGGTCGCTGCCGTTGACCCGCAGGACATAGAAGAGGACAGTAGCGGCCGGGCTGCCGCCGAAGGCCACGACGGTCACCCGCGCCCGGACGCCGGCCCTCAGCACCGACAGCCGAGGGTCCGGCGGGGCAGCGATGGTGAGGCTAGCGCTGTAGTCGGGCGAGGCGGGACGGGCGGTAGCGGTGATGGGGCGGGTGCCGGGCTCCATGTCGCCGCTATCGGCCAGCGCGGGAATGTAGACTATGGTGCCGGTGGCCCTTTGGCCGACGCCGTCACCTAATAGACGCAGGGCCATGACCTGCACCTCCTTTCGGCCACGGCCCCACGATACCCTCTGTGCTCCCCTGGCCCCAACCAGCGTCTGGCACCAGCCCTGCTACTTCACGGGGGTGGACCAGTCAGCGCCCACCTCTTCCAGGGTGAAGCGCAGCTCGTCTGGGTCGGCGGGGTCATACTTCTCCGAGATGTGGTACATGAGGATGGCCACCTCGTTGGTGAAGTTGCGCCACCCGTGCAGAACCCCAGGGGGGATGCGCAGGACCTTGCCGTCGTATTCCGAGAGCACCACGAAGGTCCAGCGGTAGGTCCCGTCGCCGTTGGGCAGCGCCAGCCCCACCTTGAGGGCGCCCTTGATGACGAACCACTCGTCATACTGGCGGCGGTGGGCGTGCCAGGCCGTGATCACCCCCGGATAGCAGTAGGTGATGTTGATGTCGCCCGTCACGGTGCCGAAGATGTCGCAGTAGCGCCGGCCGCGGTCGTCGTCGTAGCGCCGGGCCACGTCCCGCACCTCGGCGAAGCCCTCCACCGCCTTCAGGTGCAGAAGGTTGCCGTAGGCGTCCATCTCCGTCACCTCCTGTTGGCCTCCCGTCGGGCCAGGTAGTGGGCCAGGGCCTCCCGCCAATGGCGCAGGGGGGCCAGGCCCAGCTCCCCCAGCCGGGCGCTCTCCAGGGCCGAGAGGCGGGGGCGGCGGGCGCGCCCGGGAAAGTGGTCCGAGGTCACCGGATG
>DATLZD010000006.1:0-5109 GCA_035574155.1 Dehalococcoidia bacterium
GTTCAGGAAATACCAGGGCGCCTTAGACGGATTGGGCGTGATGCTGACGTTGGCCCGGTTGAGGAGGGGGGCGTCAATGAACACCGACAGCAGGATGAAGGTGAGCAGGAACAGGCAGGCCGAGATGAACTCGGGGAAGAGGAGGTCGGGCCAGACCAGCACCTCCTCCTCCCGCTCGCGGCGGGGGCGCGGGGGCGCTGCCGGCCTGGGGGCGGGACGCCGCGTCTCGACCGCCATCGCCCGCTACCTCTACAGGGGCCGCGCCAGGCCGCCGTCGCGACGGATGCGCCAGAAGTGGACGGCCATCATGATGGCCGCCAGGAGGGGCAGCCCCAGCACGTGCAGGGTGTAGAAGCGGATGAGGGCCCCCTGCCCGATCTCGAAGCCGCCGAACAGGACCTGCTGGACCTCGTCTCCCAGGTAGGGGGTGGAACCGCCTATGCCGTGGCCCACAGTGATGGCCCACACCGCCAACTGGTCCCAGGGCAGCAGGTAGCCGGTGAAGCTCATGAGCAGCGTCAGGAAGAGGAGGACCACCCCCACCACCCAGTTGAACTCCCGCGGCGGCTTGTAGGCACCGGTGTAGAAGACGCGCATCATGTGGAGGAACACCAGGATCACCATGCCGTGGGCCGACCAACGGTGCAGGTTGCGCATCAACAGTCCAAAGCGGACGTTGGTCTCCAGGGCGGCGATGTCCTGCCAGGCCCGGTTCACGTCGGGCACGTAGTAGAACATCAACAGCACGCCCGTCACCGTCAGCACTATGAACATGAAGAAGGAGAGGCCCCCCAGGCAGTAGGTGTGGGTTATCTTGACGTGGGTGCGGTGGATGCGGGTGGGGTGCAAGTGCAGGAAGACGTTGGTCGCCACCACCAGCATCTGGTTGCGGGGGGTGTTGGGATAGCCGGAGCGGAAGATGGAGCGCCAGATGTAGTTGTGGAACAGCCGGTCATAGAAGCGGTCGCGGATGATGGCCAGGCGTTCCTGCCAGTTACGCGGCTTACCGGGCTCTTCCGCTACGGCCATGACAGTCCTCCAGCTCGGCTACCGTTCCCACCACTTGCCCAGCAGCACCAGCAGGCTCATGGAGCCGACGATGGTGGCGAACACGGCCAGGAACTCGAACCCCTCAGGGACGTGCCGCAGGATGATCTCGAGATAGGGCACTAGAATCGCTCCACTGGCCGCGTTTGTGAAGCCGATTGCAATGCCAACCTAGCACCGCCCCCCAGCAGTGTCAAGGGGGGCGCATGGGAAGGAGCGAAACTCGACCCTCAGTCGCCGGCACCCGTCAGCCCCTCGCACGCCTCGGGCCAGTGGAGCCGTGCTTGGCCGTCCTCAAAACGCCAGTCTTCGAGCCCGTCGGAAGTCTCCTCTTCGGTGGGGCCGAAGATCTCGGCCAACCTCTGCTCCACCCGCCTCTCCAGGGCCTCGGGGTCCCTCTGGAGCTCCTGCCACGAGATGCTGCGAACCAGGTCCTCCGCCTCCCTGAGGGCCCGCCGCACCTCCTGCCACCATTGGTCTCCCAACAGGTTCTTGGCGAAGCCGACCGAACCGGCAGTGGCGGTCACGAACTCAAGGCGCGAGCACTTCTGCCTGGACTCGGCGTCCAGCAAGTTGTAGACCCGCGCCCAGTCCTCCTCGGCGAAGGCATCGATGAACTCCAGCATCGCCTTCTTTATGGACTCAAACTCTTCCCTGGTAAGGGTCTGCCCGTCAATGGTCACCGTCTCCTCGGCCCCGCCATCGCCACCGCAGGCGAGCAACGTTATCAGCATGGCCGGGCCGAGGGCTGCCAAGAGCCAGCGTCTCAGCCGCACATGCGGCCGGTCCGCCGGACGCCCAGCGGCGCAACGGTCTACAGCAGCCATGCCCGGCATACCTCGCCTGCCCGGTGCCCAGCGAGGGGACCGTTGATAGTGGCCTCATGGTAGTGCCGGCGCTGAAAGTTGTCAATACAACGTTTCTGGGCCATCCCGCCAACAAAACTGGTCAACGGTCGTAGCCAACAGTTGGTCAAAGGAGTCAAGTTGGCGCTGGCCGGCGTGCGACGGGGAGGCGAGGCCGGGAGGCGTGTCAACTAGGGGAGATGAACTGGCGGCCCCGACGGGACTCGAACCCGCGCTCTCCTCCTTGACAAGGAGGCATGTTGGCCGCTACACCACGGGGCCGCCTTCCGTCCCCCATTTTCTCCGTCGCCATGACCCCAAGTCAATAGGCCCGACAGCCGTCATGGGGTATAATGCCCCATGCAGGAAGGCCCGTCCATGGCCCGCAGACGCCGCCGACCGCCCTACCGACCGTCCCACCCCCCGGTCGGCCCCCGCCCCGGCCCGACGGCAGAGATGCCCGAGGCGGCGCCTGCCACACCGGCGCCGGAGCGTCGTCCCCGTCGCCTCCTGCGGGACCACCGTTACGTCCTGACGGACCTCTGGCGGGTGGGCATCGCCACCGGCATCATCCTTGCCGGGCTGGCCGCGGCCCGCGTCGTGCTGCGCTGAAGGCCGCCACCGCGCCCCTAGCCGCCGGAGGTGATCAGGCAGGGCGGGCGGCCGCCATGGCCAGGAGCCGTTGGACAGGCTCGTCCGGCAGGGGGATATCGCCCGGCTCGCGCTGCTGGGGGCCACCCAGGCCGTGGTAGTCGCTGCCGCCCAGGGGGAGCAAGTCGAAGCGCTGGGCCCAGGCCAGCAGCCGCTCTATCTCTTGGGGGCTGTAGTCCTGATAGTAGACCTCCATGCCCACCAGCCCCGCTGCCTTCAGCTCGGGCAATAGCTCGTCCAGCTGGCCCTCCAGCTCACGGGGATGGGCCAGCACAGCCAGCCCGCCGACCCGCCTCAGGAGTTGGACCACCTCGGCCGGGGTCATCTTCTCCCGCTCGACGTAGGCCGGGCGGTTGCGCCCCAGATACAGCTCGAAGGCCTCGTTGACGCTCCCCACGTGACCCGCCTCCACCAGCGCCTGGGCGATGTGGGGCCTGCCCACGGCGCCTTCGCCGGCGAGCTCCAGGACCCGCTGCCAGGAGACGGGCACCCCCAGCTCGGCCAGGCGCTCCACCATGCGGCGGGCGCGGTGGACGCGGGAGTCGCGCAGACGGGCCAGAACCTGTTGGAATTCGGCGTCCTGCCAATCTATGAAGTACCCCAGGACGTGGACCTCGTTGCCGGGCACATCGGTGCTCATCTCTATGCCAGGGATGAGGAGCATGTCCGGGTAGGCCCCGGCCGCCTCCAGCGCCTCCGGGATACCGTCGGTGATGTCGTGGTCGGTGAGGGCCAGGATGCGCACGCCCCGTGAGTAGGCATAGTCCACCAGCTGTTTGGGAGTCAGCACGCCATCGGAGTAGGTGCTGTGGGTGTGCAAGTCGGCGCGGCTGGGCATGTCAGGCTACCTCGCAGTCTATTCTCTGGATGGACAGGGCACGGCCACTGGCAGCGTCGATCTCGACCATCACCGAGTTGAGGACCCCAGGGCCCTTCTCGACCGTCGGCAGGCGCGTGGGTACTTGGTAGAGGAACTGCTGCAGGACGGAGGGGACCTCCACCCCGATGACGCTGTCGCGGGCGCCCGTCATGCCCACGTCGCTCACGTAGGCGGTGCCGCCGGGAAGGACCCGCGCATCGGCAGTGGGGACGTGGGTATGGGTGCCTAGCACGGCGCTGACGCGGCCGTCCAGGAACCAGCCGAGGGCCACCTTCTCGCTGGTGGCCTCGGCATGAATATCGACGATGATGATGCGAACCCCCTCTAGCTGGGCCAGGGCCTTTTCGGCCGTCCGGAAGGGGCAATCGATGTGGTGGGGCATGAATACCCTGCCCTGCAGGTTGAGCACGGCCACGCCGTCGCGGCACCAGAGGCCCTTGCCCGGCGCCCCCTCCGGGTAGTTGAGGGGGCGCAGGACAGGCCACTCCCCTCCCAGGAGGGGATAGATCTCCCGGTGCTGCCATATGTGGTTGCCGGAGGTGATGACGTCCACCCCGGCGGCCAGGATCTCCTGGGCGGTTTCAGGCGTCAGCCCCTTGCCGCCAGCGGCGTTCTCGCCGTTGGCGATGACCAGGTCCAGGCCGTGCTGGCGGCGCAGCTCCGGCACCGTCTGGGCCAGGATATGGCGGCCCAGCTTGCCCACCACGTCGCCGATCATGAGCACGCGCACCGTCGGCCCGCGAGCGTCAGCGGGCATACTCCACCGCCCTCTTCTCGCGGATGACGGTGACCTTGATCTGGCCCGGGTATTCCAGGCTCTCCTGTATCTTGCGGCTCAGGTCGCGGGCCAGGCGGAAGGCCCCCAGGTCATCGATCTCGTCGGGCTTGACGATGACGCGGATCTCGCGCCCGGCCTGGATGGCGAAGGCCTTCTCCACGCCCGGGAAGGAGTAGGCCACCGCCTCCAGGGCCTCCAGCCGCTTCAGGTACTGCTCCAGCGACTCGCGACGGGCGCCCGGCCGGCTGCCGCTGAGGGCATCGGCGACGATGACCACCACCGCCTCCACCGTCTGGGGCTCCACCTCCTCGTGGTGGGCCTCGATGCAGTGGACGACGGGCGCCGGCACCCCGTAGCGGCGGGCCAGATCGGCCCCTATCTTGGCGTGGGTGCCCTCCACCTCGTGGTCCACGGCCTTGCCCAGGTCGTGGAGCAGGCCACCGCGACGGGCCACCTCCACGTCGGCCCCCAGCTCATGGGCTATGAGGGCCGCCAGGCGGGCCGTCTCCACGGCATGCTTGAGCTGGTTCTGGCCGTAGGAGTAGCGGAACTTGAGGCGCCCCAGGTACTTGAGGATCTCGGGGTGCAGGCCGGGGCAGCCGGCCTCCAGGGCGGCCTGCTCCCCTGCCTCCTGGATGGCCTGCTCCACCTCCCGCCGGGCCTTCTCCACCATCTCTTCGATGCGGGCGGGGTGAATGCGGCCGTCGCTGATGAGCTTGGTGAGGGCCACGCGGGCGATCTCCCTGCGCACCGGGTCGAAGGAGGACAGGGTCACGGCGTCGGGCGTATCGTCGATGATGACGTCCACCCCGGTGAGGTGCTCCAGGGTGCGGATGTTGCGCCCCTCGCGGCCGATGATGCGCCCCTTCATGTCCTCCGAGGGCAGGGGCACCACCGAGACGGTGGCC
>DATLZD010000007.1:0-19674 GCA_035574155.1 Dehalococcoidia bacterium
CAGGGCGAGAAAGTCGTTGAGGCTGTCGCGGGCGAACACCCGCCGGGGGAGGGCGATGCCCGACAGGAGTCCGTCCTCCTGTAGACGGGCCAGGTCGAGCACATGCTCGCCGATGGCGACGCCTACCCGGGGCCGTCGCCGGTGGCGGAACATGCCGAAGGGCAGGTTCTGCACGGGGAAGCCGGAACCTTCGGGCACCGGCACCCAGGAGCGGAGGCCGGGGTCGTTGGTGGCATCGGGTCGCGGTGGGCCCATGCTGGTCCGGGGAAGTGCCCTGGGCTAGGGGATGCCCAAGAGAGCGCACAGCCCCTCTAGGGGTTCCAGAAAGCTGCAGCTCCCGAAGCAGGTCACCAGGCGGCGGCCGCGCTGGACCTCGTCCGGTGTCAGGATGCGGTCGCGCCAGCCGAACCCCTCGGCGTCCAGGCGGAAGCTGCTCGGCGCATCGTCGCTCAGTAGCTCCACCAGGTCTGGCTCGGCGATGTGGCCGGCGACGGCGAGCAGCGCCCCGCCGATGACGTTGAGGAAGCCGTGCTGTCGGACCCTGAGCTGAGGGTCGGGGTGGGGCAACGGATGGTGGAGGCCGGCGGTGGCCTTCAGGGGCAGGGCCAGGCGGGCGCAGCAGACGATGAAGCGCGCCAGCTGCGGTGCCGTGGGGAAGTCCTGGGGACGGCTGCCGCCGCAGCGGACCTTGGCGCCCACGCCGCCCCCCAGGCGGGCGATCCCTTCCAGGGCCCGGGGGATGGCCAGCTCCCAGTCCTCCCCGAAGGGCAGCTCGACGAAAGGTCGGGCGCCAGGGGCCGCTGCGGCTGCCTCGGCCAGCGCACGGGCAAACTCGCCCGCCTCCGCCCCAGCGGGCAGGCGGGCCTCCAGCGATTCGACGTTCCCCATTCCCGACTCCCGGAACCGGGAGACCTCGGCCAGGGCACCTGTCAGCGCGGCCGGCCAGGGCTCGTTGGCGGCCAGGTCCAGGACGACGCTCAGTCGCCAAGGGCCGCTGCCGTCGGGCATGGCCGAGGGCAGGTCTCGCAGGCGGGAGGCAGGGCACACGAACCGGGCCAGCGCCCAACGGTAAGGCCCGCGGCGGTGCTCGACGTGCTGGGCCACGGCCTCGGCCAACGGCAGCATGGCTGGCGGAAAGAGGGAGGCATCATCTATTAGCTCCCGCAGGAAGGCGCCGATGCCCCCTGCCTGCCAGGGGTGGGCCGCATCGGCCTCCATCTGTCGTTGGGCGCGCTCGCTCATGGCCGACCCTTACTCCTCGGTCATGGTCAGGGAAGGGCTGGCATCGCTCCTGTCCTGGGGATCGGCCGCGGCCCGCACGCTGCGACGGCCCAGGTAGGCGGCCCGCACGGCGGGCTCCTCCAGCAGCCTCTCGCGGCTGCCGGAAAGGGCGATGCGGCCCCGTTCCAGCACATAGGCACGGTCGGCCACCGCCAGGGCGGCCCGCGCGTGCTGCTCGGCCACCAGCACCGTCACCCCGCGGGCGCGGAGCTCCAGCAAGCGCCCCATGACGTCGCGCACCACCTTGGGCGCCAGGCCCAGGGAGGGCTCGTCCAGCATGAGCAGTCTGGGACGGGCCATGAGGGCCCGTCCGATGGCCAGCATCTGCTGCTCGCCACCGGAGAGGGTGCCCGCCGCCTGCCGCCGCCGCTCGGCCAGCACCGGGAACAGGGCGAAGACCTCCTCCACATCGCGGCGCAGATCGGACCGTCGACGCCGATGGTAGGCCCCGAGGATCAGGTTGTCCCACACCGACAGCCCGTAGAACACCTGGCGTCCCTCGGGCACCAGCGCTACTCCGAGCCGGACCATCTCCTCCGCCGGCCTGCCCGTGACCTCGAGTCCATCGAAGAGGACCTGGCCCCCTGCGGGTGCCATGAGGCCGGCCAGGGTGCGCAGGAGGGTGGTCTTGCCGGCGCCGTTGGCCCCTATGACGGCGACCACCTCGCCCGGGTGGACCTCCAGGTCCACCCCGCGCAGGGCCTGGATGCGGCCGTAGGCGGCACGCAGCCCCTTCACCGTCAGCAGCGGGCCGCTCATGCTGCCTCCTCCCCCAGGTAGGCCTCGATGACCTGTGGGTCCGACTGCACCTGCTCGGGCGGCCCCTGGGCGATGACTACGCCGTGGTCCAGCACCACCACCCAGTCCGAATACGCCATAACCAGGTCCATGTGGTGCTCCACCAGCAGCACCGCCAGGCCCTCGCCGGCCAAGCGTCGCAGCAACTGGCCCACCTCTTCGGCCTCGCCCCCCGACAGGCCGGCCGTCGGCTCGTCCAGGAGCAGGAGCGACGGCTCCGTGGCCAGCGCCCGGCCGACCTCTACCAGCCGTTGTCGCCCGTAGGGGAGGGCGGCGGCAGGCCAGTCGGCCACGTCGGCAAGGCCCAGGCGGGCGAGGAGGGCGTCGGTGGCCATGCGGCCCTCTCTCTCCTCGCGGAAGTGGCGCGGCAGCCTGAGCACCGCCTCCAGAAGCGACGTGCGCGTGAGCCGGTAACGGCCCACCAGCAGGTGCTCGCGCACCGTCATCTGGCCGAAGAGCTGCAGGTTCTGGAAGGTGCGGGCGATGCCCAGGCTGGCCACGCGGTGCTGGGGCCAACCGGTGATGTCGCGGCCGCGGAAGCGCACGCGGCCCTGCCCGGGCCTGAGCACCCCCGATATGACGTTGAGCAACGTCGTCTTGCCGGCGCCGTTGGGGCCGATGAGGGCCGTCACGCGCCCCGGGTCCACTCCCAGCGAGACGCCCTCCAAAGCGCGCAGCCCCCCGAACTGGACCGTGACCCCCTCCACCTGCAGGAGGCTCACCGCAGCTCCACCTCCTCCAGGGCCGGCGTAGGGGCCGGTCGCTGGCGCGCCCCCAGCCACTCGGCGGCCCACCGCACCAGCGAGGCGATGCCGCCCGCCAGTCCCCGCGGCAGGAACAGCAGCACCAGCACCAAGGCCAGCCCGTAGGCGACGATCTCGTAGCTGCCGGTGGCGCCCGACACGAACCTGGGCACCAGCTCGCGCGTGCCCTCGGTCAACAGCACCACCGCGGCGGAGCCGAGAGGGGCCCCCCACACCGAGTCGATGCCCCCCACCGTGGAGATGACCAGGAAGCGTAGGGAGGGCAACAGCCCAAAGGACTCGGGGCTCACATAGGTCACGTAATGGGCATATAGGCTCCCCGCTACCGATGCGTAGACGGCCCCCAGGGCGAACACGGCCATCTTGGTGCGGACCACGTCGATGCCCACGCTGGCCGCCGCCACCTCGGAGGCCCCCATGGCCACCAGCGCCCGGCCGGGGCGGGAGGCCAGCAGGTTGCGGGCCGCCGCCAGCCCCAACACCAGCACCGCCCAGGCCAGCAGGTACATGCTGGTATCGGTGTCGAACCGCAGCCGGCCCAGCGTGAAGTCCGGTATGCCGCCGGTGCCCTGGTTGCCGCCCGTCAGCGAGTCCCAGCTCCTCATGACCACATAGAAGACCAGGCCGAAGGCCAGGGTGGCCATGGCCAGGAAGTGGCCCCGCAGACGGAACACGATGCGACCCAGCATCGCCGCCAGCACCGCCGCGATGACGGCGCCGGCTGCCATGGCCAGCAGAGGGTGCCAGTCCACCTTGGCCGTCAACAAGGCGCTGGTGTAGGCCCCCACGCCGTAGAAGGCGGCATGGCCCAAGGACACCTGGCCCGCGAAGCCCATCACCAGCGTCAGCCCCATAGCGGCGATGGCGTGCAAGGCGAACACCACCAGGTTGGCGCGGGTCAGGAAAGGCAAGGCATCGGCCACGGGCAGCAGGAGCACCCCGATGCCGAATACCCCACCCCACAGGGCAAGGGGGCCCCACCACCTCAGGCCCATCGCGTCCTCACCTGGGCCAGCAGCCCCTCCGGCCGTAGCACCAGCATAAGGGCCAGCACGGCGAAGGCGACCCCCTCAGCCATGGCCGAGGAGACGTATCCTACCGCCACAGCCTCGGCCACCCCTAGCAGCAGTCCGCCGGCCAGGGCACCGAAGGGCGATACCAGTCCGCCGATCACGGCCGCTGTGAAGCCCTTCAGGCCGAAGGGCACGCCCATATCGTAGTAGGCGGAGGTGATGGGCACCAGCACCACCCCGGCCACACCCGCCACCGCCGCCGCCATGGTGAAGGCGTAGAGGGACATCTGGGCGGGGTTTATGGCCTGCAGCCGGGCGGCGTCGCGGTTCATGGCGCAGGCCTGCATCGCCTTGCCCACCACCGTGCGCTGGAAGAACCACCAGAGGGCCAGGGCCAGGGCTATCGTCACGCCCAGCACCCAGAGCGTCTGCCGGCTCAGGGTGGCGCCGCCGATCTCCAGGGGAGGGCCGGCGGTGAAGGGAGCATAGCGCCGAGGGTTGACGCCCCAGATGAGCAGCGCCAGCCCCTCCACCGCGATGGCCAGCCCTATCGTTAGGATGATGAGGGTCAGGATGGAGTGCCTGCGCGCGGGGTTGATGACCAGCCGGTCTGTCACCAGGCCTGCCAACGCCCCTGCCGCGATGCCCACCATCAGGGCCGGCACCGCCGGCACCCCTGCCTCGCGCAGGCTCACGGCCGTCAGGGCCGAGAGCATGAGGTAGTGGCCCTGGGCGAAATTGATGATCCCCGTCACGTTGTAGACGATGACGAAGCCGACGCCCACCAGGCCGTAGATGGCCCCCTGCCCGATGCCGCTGGCGACGAACTGGAGGAACTCGCTCACTCTAGCGTGACCTCACTGGACCAGTCGCCACTTCCCTCCCTGGATGGTCACCAGGACCAGGTCCTCGGACCGGAGGCCCAGGTGGTCCTGCGGGCTCATGCGGTAGACGCCCGTGGTCCCCACGTATTCGCCCAGGTTCTCCAGGGCCCGCGTAATGGCCTGCGGGTCTGTGCTGCCGGCCCTCTCTATGGCGGCCTTCAGCAGCCCCAGGGCGTCCCATACGTAGCTGGCGAATCCGGACATCTCGCCGTAGCGCTGAGTGTAAAGCCGGCCGAACTCCTGTAGCGCCTGGTACTGGCGGTCGCTGGGCGGGACCTGGTCCCAGACCAGGGTCTTGGGGTGGACCATGAAGGCCCCCTCGGCGGACTGCCCGGCCAGGCGCAGGAACAGCTCCGCACCGGCGCCGGCGTCGTGGTACATGGGGACGTTGATGCGCAGGTTCTCGACCGCGTTGCGGCGGGCCAGAGGGGCGCCGGGGGGGATGGCCCACACCACCACGGCCTGGGGATTGGCGCTCATGATGCGGGTGAGCTGGGGCGTAACGTCGGTGGCGTTGGCCTCGAACTTCTCGGCCGCCACGATCTGGACGTCGCCCCTCTGCTCGGCGGCGCGCCATGCCGCCAGTCCCGACTCTCCGTAAGGGTTGTTGACGGTCAGCAGGCCGATGCGCCTTATGCCACGGCGCTTCATGTCTACGAGCATCGCGTCGACGTTCTGGGAGGCATGGAACGGCGTCTTGAAGACGTTGGGCCGCTGCTCCACCGGGATCACGATCTGGTCAGCGGAGCCCATGGAGAACACGGGCACCTTGGACTCGAGGATGGCGTCCATGGCAGCCAGGGTGGTGGGCGATGTCCCCGGCCCGACGATGGCCACCACGCCCTGCTGGACCAGCCGCCGTGTCAGCACCGCCGCCTCGGTGGGGTCCGACTTGTTGTCGACGATGACCAGCTCCACCGGCCGTCCCAGGATGCCGCCCTCCCTGTTGACCTTCTCAGCCCACAGGGTGGCAGCGCGGGCGTAGGCCTCGCCCTGGACCGAGGCGCTGCCCGACTGCTCGATGTTCAGGCCGATGCGTATGGGCTCGCCCGTGGGCTGCCTGCCCCCGCCGGGCGTGGGCGTGCCCGGTGCCTCTTCCTCGCCGCAAGCGGCCAGGAGGAAGAGGAGGGCTGCTGCCACCAATGCCGCCATCCGCCAGAAGGTTAGCTTCATCGCCTGCCTCCTTAAAAGCGGTGTCTCCCGGACGACAGGTTTCCCCCTTCAGCGGGCCGACCCTAGCCGCTGGCCACGGCCTGGTACTGGCGGAACCAGGACTCGTCGTAGCCCACCACCTCCACCTGCTGGGCGGCGGGCAGCACCAGGAAGGGCGACCGCGACTCGATCATGATGCCTGTCTCCTCCCGCCAGGGCATGTCCTTGCCTTCCGGCGGGGGGGACTGCACCTGCTGCTGGCTCACGCGCACGTCCGGCCCATGGAAAGTGCCGGCCGGATGCAGGGTGGCGTAACCGTCCCGGACCTCCGGCCGAGCGTGGTAGCCCGAGTGGTTGAAGAGCACCTCGTCCACGTCGTTCTGGTGCGGGTAAGGCAGCGAGTGCACCCAACGTGGGAGGAAGGCCTGCATGGAGGCGCCCTCGTCCTCAGTCACGAAGACGGTGTAGGTAGGCGGGTCGAGGTGGAAGTCGGGCGAGGAGAGGGTGCGGATGTCCTTGAGCGCCAGGCGGAACGGGTACAGGTTCCCCTCCCAGGCCACGGCGTCGAAGGGGCTGAAGGGGTAGCGCAGCACCGTCCACGGGCCCACCAGCCGCTTCACATAGACGGGGAAATCGCCCTTCTCGGAGGGCTCGTCCTCCACCGGCACGGGCTCGGGAGGCACCAGCGCCGCGTCCGGGTAGGGGTAGTTGCGTATCCAGTAGTGGTAGGGACGCAGCACGCGCTTGGGGAACTCGTAGAAGACCATCACCACCGGGCCGCGCGAGCGGAGGGAGTAGGTGGCACCCCTAGGCACGAAGAGGAACTGGCTGGCGCCGAACTCCAGCAGCCCGAAGTCGGTGGCCAGCGCGCCCTCACCCTGGTGCACGAATATGACCGTGTGGGCATCGGCGTGGCGGAAGCGAAGCGCGGGGTCGGGCTGGCCCGTCAGCACCGAAATGAGCACCTCCTGCGACCACAGCAGCGGCTGGGGAAAAGGCCCCGACTGCACTGCTGCCAGGTGGAACGCGCGGCGGCGCACCGAGCCGGGCACAGAGGCGATGTCCTCCGGCCGCAGGGCCGGCACCCCTTCTGCCTCATGGGCCTCTGCCACCACCATGGCGGGGCGCTGCCGGACCACCTCCGCCCCGAAGGCCAGCACCTCGTTCCAGTAGCCCTGGGGCGGTCGGCCCGTGAGGGGGAAGGTGACCCCCTTCACCCCAGGACGCACCCGGAACGCCGTTGGGAACCCTACCTTGCTCGGCACCACGTCCATGACCGAACCTCCGTCCGTCCTCGTGTGGGATAGGTCTGCCTTCGCCTCAGGGGCTGCTGGCCGTCGCCGTCACCATGGGCATCACCTCCCGCGCGAACAGGGTCATGGACCTGCGCACACGCTCCGGCTCTAGGGCGCCGAAGTTCATGAGGGCCATGACCTGGGTGACGCCCATGGCGGCCAGCTTGCGCAGCCGCGCTGCCACCAGCTCCGGGTCGCCGAACAGGATCAGCTCACCGCTGTCCAGCTCGTCGAAGCTGCGCTGGCGGGCATACAGCCGGGTGACGACGTAGCGCCGCAGGGCGGCATCGGCCTCCTGCCGGGCCGCCTCCTTGCTGGAGGAGACGTAGGTGTGCAGGGCGACGGCCACGTCGGGGTCCCCCTGGTGGCCGGACTCGGAGTACCCCTTCCGGTAAGCAGCGATGACCTCGCCCAGGTCATCGATGGTGTCGCAGGTGGCATAGGGAACCATCATGATGTTGCGCCCGGTCTTGCCCACCTGGTAGGCACGGTCGGCGTGCAGGATGGCTATCCAGAGGGGCGGGTGCGGCTTCTGGTAAGGGGTCACGGCGATGCGGACGTTATCGACTCGGTGATAGGTCCCGTTGTAGCTGAACCGCTCCCCTTGCCAGGCCCGCACCATGACCTCCAGCGTCTCCTCGAAGCGCTGCCGCCGCTCCTCGGGCGAGATGCCGAAGCCCTGGAACTCGTGTTGGAGGTAGCCGGACCCCACGCCCAGCCGCAGGCGGCCGCGGGACAGGTGGTCGACCACCGCATATTCTTCCGCCGTCAACAGGGGGTTGTGGAAGGTCAGGACGGAGACGGCCACCCCCAGGCCGAGACGGGAGGTGCGCTGGGAGGCTGCGCCCAAGAAGGCGGGGGGTGAGGGAACGACGCCATACTCGTGGAAGTGGTGCTCGGCGACGAAGTATGCCCAGTAGCCAAGCTCTTCGGCCAGCTCCATCTCGGAGAGCACCTGGTCGTAGAGCTGGCCGATAGAGCGGGAGACGTCGAGGTGATGGTCGCAGACAGAGAAGATGCTGAACTTCATGGGCCCCCTCCTTGCCCGAGTTCGTTGCATTTATAGCACTCTATGTGCGCATTGTCAACGGCAGGTGTCCCCGGACGTTGGCCCCGTCGGCCGCCGGCGGGCGTTCGTCCCGCTCAGGTCAGGAAAGGCTGGAGGTCCCGCCGCGGGGGCCGCGCACCGCCTGTGCCTTGGGCCCCTGACTGGACAGGCCGGCGGGCGCTGGGAGCTAGTGGCGACCAGGCCGAGGACGGCTGTCACAGGGGCGCCTTCGTTGCCCCCCTGCCATGGGGCGATGGCCGCGGGGGGGCGCCGACGTTAACGTGCTTTTAACGACACATTGTCTAGCGTCTATCGAAATCGGCCGTATAATTATTAGCATCATAGCCAATTATGGGGGTAAACTTTGCAGCCAGCCGCAGGGAGCCTGTCGCTGCCGGGGGTTACCATGAGAGGGGGAAGACCTAGGGGAGGTCCCGCTTTGGCCATCGCCTACGTGCTGCGCCGCCAGGACTTGACGCCGACCCTCATGCGCCTGTGGCTCAAGGCGCCCCCGTCCTTCTCGTTCCGGGCTGGCCAGCACTGCCACCTGGTCCTGGACGGTGAGGAGCGCCCCTTCTTTATCGCTTCGGCGCCCTGGGAGCTGCCCATGCTGGAACTGGTGGCCCGTCTCGTCCCCCGCGGACCCTTCAGCCGGCGCCTCTGGATGCTGGAGGAAGGGGACGCGGTGCCGTTGCGCTGGCAGGCCCAGGGGGCCCTGACCTTTGATCGTCGCTATCGGAACCAGGTGCTGGTGAGCACGGGTGTGGGCATCGCCCCCTTCATCAGCGTTCTGCGCGACCGGCTGCAGGTGCCGCCGGCCGTCCACCGCTTCTGGCTACTGCACATGTCGGCTGGGGAGGAGCTGGCCTATGCCCATGAGCTGGAGGGGCTGGCGGCCAGGTGTCCCCACTCCCTCCATTACACCATCGTCCCGCCCACGCCGCGGATGAGGCGTCCTGCCGCCTCTCACGCTCCCGTGGTGACCAAGGGGGTCAGCCGCTGGCTGGATGCACAAGACCTGGATCCCCGCCTCACCATGGTCTACTTGGCCGGGCGCCGCTGCCTGCTGGAGGACCTGGCCGGGCACCTGCGGCGTCAGGGCTGGCGCGTCAAGCACGAGTTCATAGACTGAGACCCCCCTCCCACCGCGCTGTGGCGGCCTCCCGCCCACTCGGCCGCCGCCCTGCCTCTCGGTCGGAAAGTAGCCACCAGGCCCGGGTAGACATTTGACGTGAAGGTAAGCGTGCATTACAATGCCCCTGAGGGTCGCCATGCATCTGCTGAGATTGCTAAGGTTCCTCTCCCCTTACAAGAGGCAGGTGGCCCTGGCCCTGGTCTGCATCGGCGGGGCGAGCGGCTTCGGCCTGGCCAGTCCGCAGCTGGTCCGCTGGGCGGTGGACTTCGGCCTGGGCATAAAGGTCGAGGGTGGGCGTCTCGAGACCGAGACCAGCGTGCCGGTGCTGGTGGTGGCTGCCCTGGCGGTGGTGGGGGCAGCGGTGCTGCGGGGCGCCTTCGCCTATGGGCAGCAGTTCCTATCGGAGTGGACGTCCCAGAGGGTGGCCTACGACCTGCGCAATCGCCTATACGACCAGTTCCAGCGCCTCTCCTTCTCCTTCCACGACCACTCCGAGACAGGGCAGCTCATGTCGCGGGCCACCCAGGACGTGGAGGCGGCGCGGCTCTTCATCCAGTTCGGCGTTCTGCGGCTGGGCTACCTGGCAGGGGTGGTGTTGGCGGCGGCGGTCCTCATGTTCTGGAGCGACTGGCAGCTGGCCCTGGCCGCCCTGTCGGTGGCGCCCTTGGTGCTGTGGCGCTCCGCCTCCATGAGCGTGCGCCTGCGTCCCCTCTGGCTGCAGGTCCAGAACCGCATGGGGCAGCTCACCAGCCTGCTGCAGGAGTCCCTCACGGGCTTCCGGGTGGTGAAGGTCTTCGGGCGGGAGGAGTACGAGCTGGAGCGCTTCGGGAAGGAGGCGCGGGCCCTGTTCAACGATGCCTACACCGCCGGGCGCATCCAGGCCTACAACAGCCCCCTCATATCCTTCCTGTGGATGGTCTCGCAGGGGGTGGTGCTGCTGTTCGGGGGCTGGCAGGCCATCGAGGGCCGGGTGACGGTGGGCGAGCTTACCGCTTTCCTCTTTTATCTCACCCTCATGCAGATGCCCCTGCGGGCCCTGGGCTGGATCGTGGGGGTCTACTCGCGGGCCCTGTCGGCCTCCCAGCGCATCTTCGAGATACTGGACGCCCAGCCGGAGGTCAAGGAGAAGCCGGGGGCCATCGTCCTGCGGGACGTGAAGGGCCACGTGCGCTTCGAGGACGTGCATTTCTCCTACAACTCGCTGGCGCCGGTCCTGAGGGGTATCACCTTCGAGGCGCGTCCCGGAGAGGTGGTGGCCCTGATGGGCCCGGCGGGCAGCGGTAAGACGACCATCGTCAACCTGCTGCCCCGTTTCTATGACGTCACTTCCGGACGCATCACCATCGACGGCATCGACATACGGGACGTGACCCTCCAGTCGCTGCGGCGGGTGGTGGGCATCGTCCAGCAGGACCTCTTTCTGTTTTCGGCCACCATCCGTGACAACATCGCCTACGGCGCACCCTGGGCTAGCCAGGAGGACATCGAGCGGGCGGCCAAGGTGGCCCGCATCCATGACTTCATCATCTCCCTGCCCGACGGCTACGACACCTGGGTGGGGGAGCGGGGCATAACCCTTTCGGGCGGCCAGAGGCAGCGGGTGGCCATCGCCCGCACGCTGCTGCGGGACCCCCGCATCCTCATCCTGGACGACTCCACCTCCAGCGTGGACACCGAGACGGAGCGCCTCATCTGGGAGGCCTTGGTGGAGCTGATGAAGGGACGCACCACCTTCGTCATCGCCCACCGGCTGCGTACCCTGAAGCTGGCCGACAAGGTCCTGGTGCTGAAGGACGGGGAGATAGTGGAGCAGGGACGGCACGAGGAGCTGTTGGCCCGGCAGGGCCTCTACCGCCAGATCTACGAGCTGGAGCTGCGCGACCAGGAGGAGGCGCTGCGGCTCACCATGGGCCAGCCGACGGTCGGGGGAGGCAGCTGACCATGGGCATGTGGGGCGGCTTCGGCGGCGGCATGCACTTGGGGGCCGTGCGCCGCGGGGCCGACGTCTGGGAGGAGGAGGGCCCCGGCACCATCTACGACCACACGGTGGTGCGTCGCTTCCTGCCCCACCTGGCCCCCTACAAGTGGCGGGTGGTGGCGGCCTGGGGTGCCCTGCTGGTGGCGGCTGCCACCACCCAGGCCCAGCCCTGGCTCATCGGCCGCGGCATCGATGAGTTCGTGCGCGGGGGCAACTTCCGCGGGCTGGCGGTCATCGCTGGGCTGGTGTTGGGGCTGGCAGCAGTATCCTGGGGTGCCCAGTTCGTGCAGCAACTGCTGACCACCTACGTGGGGCACCGGGTCCTGCTGCGCCTGCGGATGCTCCTGTTCGAGCACATCATGAAGCTCTCGGTGCGTTTCATCGACAGCAACCAGGTGGGCCGCGTCATGTCCCGCATCCAGAACGACGTGGCGGCCCTGCAGGACCTCATCACCACCGGCGTCTATGACATCTTCTACCAGTTCCTCGGCGTGGCCTTCGTTATCTTCTTCGTCTTCTACCAGGACGTGATCATGGCCCTGGTGGCCCTGTCGGTGCTGCCGGTGTTGGTGGTAGCCATGGCCATCTGGCAGTCACGGGCGCGGCAGGCCTTCCTGCGCGTCCGCCAGGCCATCGCCGTGGTCAATGCCAACCTGCAGGAGAACGTGTCGGGGGTGCGGGTGGTCCAGAGCCTCACCCGCGAGGAGGAGAACCTGCGCCGCTTCGACCGGGTCAACGCTGACCACCTCATGGCCAATGTGGAGGCGGGCCGGCTGACGGCGGCGGTGATGCCCCTGGTGGAGGTGCTGGTGGCCGCCTCCACCGCCCTGGTCATCGGCGTGGGGGGCGTGCGGGTGATGAACGGCCAGCTGGAGGTGGGCGAGTTTGTGGCCTTCGCCCTATACGTGCAGCGGGTGTTCGAGCCGGTCCGCAACCTGATCATGCAGTACACCCAGTTGCAGCGGGCCATGGCCGCTGGCGCCCGCATCCTTGAGGTCCTGGACACCCAGCCCGAGATCACCGACGCCCCTGACGCCATCGACCTGCCCGACATCCGCGGCGAGGTTGAGTTCCGACACGTCCACTTCCGCTATGTCCCCGACGTGGAGGTCTTGCACGACATCAACCTGAAGGTGCAGCCCGGGGAGATGGTGGCCATCGTGGGCCCCACCGGGGCCGGCAAGAGCACCCTCGTCTCGCTGGTGGCCCGCCTCTACGACGTGACGGAGGGGGAGCTGCTCATCGACGGGATCGACATCCGCCGCATCCGCCGCAGCTCTCTGGCCCGGCGGCTGGGGGTGGTCCTGCAGGAGCCTTTCCTGTTCACGGGGACGGTGCGGGAGAACATACGCTACGGCCGTCCCGATGCCAGCGACGAGGAGGTGGAGGCGGCAGCCAGGGCGGTAGGTGCCCACGACTTCATCGTCCGCCTCCCCCAGGGCTACGACACCTACCTGCACGAGCGGGGCCAGAACCTCTCGCTGGGGCAGCGGCAGCTCATCAGCTTCGCCCGGGCGCTGCTGGCCGACCCCCGTATCCTCATCCTGGACGAGGCCACGGCCAGCGTCGACCCGGTGACGGAGGCGCTGCTGCAGCGGGCCCTGCGCCAGCTGCTGAAGGGCCGTACCTCCTTCGTCATTGCCCACCGGCTGTCCACGGTGCGGGGCGCCGACCGCATCCTGGTGCTGGACGGGGGGAGGATCGTGGAGGAGGGGCGGCACCAGGAGCTGATGGCCCGCGATGGCCTCTACGCCCGCCTGTACCGCCTGGCCTATCAACAGGCGGTGCCGGTGCTGGGAGGCGACGGCCACGGACGCGGCGGCGACGGCGCCGGCGAGGGCAGCCGCTCGGGCCGGGCCTCCCACCCCTCCTCTGCCCCTTAGGCCTGGCCCTGACCCCCACCCGCGGGCCTATAATCGCCCCTGGAGGTGTGACCTGTGGTTGTCGACGTGGACTCATTGGCCCAGGCCGTGGCCGAGGCCATCGGACGGGAGGCCGTCGTCCTGGACCCCGGACAGCTGGAGCGCTACGCGTGGGATGCCCTGGGACCCAACCGGGCCTTCCGCCTGGCTGGCCAGATAGAGCCCCAGCCCCTGCTGGCGGCCCGCCCCCGCAGCACCGAAGAGGTGGCGGCCGTGGTGCGCCTGGCTGCCCAGTGGGGCCTGCCGGTGGTGCCCTACGGCGGCGGGACGGGGGTGATGGGGGCCGCCGTCCCCGTCCGTCCCTCGCTGGTGCTGGACCTGAGCGCCATGGACAGGGTGCTGGCCATCAGCCGCCCGGACCGGGCCGTCCATGTGCAGGCGGGCGTGTTGCTGGAGCGCCTGGATCAGGAGCTGGCTGCCCACGGCCTGATGTTGGCCCACGATCCCTGGTCGTTGCCCATCGCCACGGTGGGGGGTGCCATCTCCACCAATGGCATGGGCTACCGGGTGGGCCGCTATGGCTCCATGGGCGACCAGGTGCTGGGCCTGACGGTGGTCCTGGCCGACGGCCGCATCCTGCGCACGCGGGCCGTGCGGGGGAAGTCCACCGGCCTGGACCTTAACCACCTGTTTATCGGGACCGAGGGCTGCCTGGGCATCGTCACCGAGGCGGTCCTGAGTTGCCTCCCCCTTCCCGAGGCCCGGCGCTTGGTCGCCTACGCTTTCGACAGCTTCGAGGCAGGGTTCGAGGCCATCCTGGCCATGGACGGCATCGGCCTCGTGCCCTCGGTCCTGGACTACGGCGAGGACTTCGAGCCCGGGGCCGACACCTCCCGTCCCGTTTCGGCCGGAGCCAAGCTCTACCTGGCGTTCGAGGGGTTCCGTCAGGAGGTGGAGGCCCAGAGCGTCCGTGCTGACGAGATCTGCCGGGCCAGCGGCGGCCGTCCCCTGTCGCAGCGGGAGGCCGAGTCCTTCTGGGAGCACCGTCACGACATCGCCCTGCGCTTCGCCCGCGGCCGTCGACAGGGACGGCCGCGGGAGCCGGTGGCCGGCGCCCGCTTCGACTACGTGCACGTCTCCCTGCCGCCGTCGCGGGTCCTGGACTACCGTCGCCGTTGCCAGGAGGTGCTGGCCCGGCGGCGGGTGCTGCCCCTGGAATACGGCATCTGGGGCAGGCCTGGGCTCTTCGACGTGGTGATGGTCCAGCCTGATGGGGACAGCGACTCCCTGGCGGAGGCTGTGGACGAGCTACTGGCCATGGCCCAGGACATGGGCGGCTCCATGGAGCAGTGCCACGGTGTGGGGCTGAAGCTGGTCCACCTGATGGAGCGGGAGCACGGCTTGGGGCTGGAGCTGATGCGGGCCATAAAACGGGCACTAGACCCCCAGGGCATCCTCAACCCGGGCAAGCTGGCCCTGTAACGCTTACCTACCGCCCCGTATCTAAACCTTTGGAATGTCTGCCGCCGTCGTGCAAGAGGGCGGTAGGGCTTGGCGTCTCCTCCTGCCCAAGTCCTCCCGCGGACGTGCGCGTCTCGCTCTCTTTCTCATCAGCTGTGCCTTGGCCCTGATGACCGTATCGTCCATATACTACGCCAACCTGCACCGCACCCACCTGCAGGACATGGACCAGCTCTCGCAGGCCGGAGTGGCCCTCGAGCAGGCCCACGGCGACTTCACCCAGGCCAAGGCCGCCCTAGCCTCCCTGACCATCCTGCGTGACCGGGCCTACTTCGACCTCTACCGCCAGAGCCTGCAGGCCGCCCGCCAGGGCGTGGAGAGGGCGCGACGCATCGCCGCCTCCCTGGGCATGTGGGCCGACGTCACTGCCCTCTACAGCTTGACCGCGAGGATGGACGCCTTCGACGGCCAGATCGAGGACGTGGTCAACGCCTATCTGGGGGAGGACCCCTTGGGGGCCATCCAGGCGGGCCAGCAGCTTTGGCCGGTGGCCGACTCCATCGAGAGGGACCTGCGCAACGCCAGCAGCGCCTGGCTCACGCTGGTGACGCAGGAGCGGGAGGCGGCTGAGACGGACACCTGGATGCACCTGGTGGCCCAGGGGGCTCTGGGCGCCTTCAGCCTGCTGGTAGCCCTCGTCACCGCCGGCCTGTTCGACCGCTCCATCCTGCGGCCTCTGGCCCAGCTGCGCCGCGCCGCCACGGCCATCGCTGCCGGGGACCTCACGGCAAGGGCACCCGTGCAGGGGCCCGAGGAGGTGGTCTCCCTGGCCCAGGCCTTCAACGACATGACCGAGGCCCTAGTCCAGCGCAACGCCGAGCTGGAGCGCCGCCTGATTGACCTGCAGCAGGCCCAGGACACCATCTGGCGCATGGCCTATTATGACCCCCTCACGGGTCTGCCCAACCGTCACCTGCTGGAGGACAGGCTGCAGATGGCCATTGCCCAGGCGCGACGCAAGGGGCAGTACGTGGGTGTCCTCTTCCTGGACCTGGACCGCTTCAAGCTGGTCAACGATACCTTCGGCCATGGCTTCGGCGACAAACTGCTGCGCCTGGTGGGCCGTCGCCTGGCGGAGGCCCTCAACGGCAACCACCTGCTGGCCCGCACCGGCGGTGACGAGTTCGCTGTCCTGCTGCCCGAGGTGACGCGGGAGGCGGAGGCGGAGGAGGCGGCCCGGCGCCTGCTGGGGGCTATGCAGCTGCCCTTCTTCCTGGACGACCGGGAGCTTTACATCACGGCAAGCATTGGTCTGGTCCTCTTCCCCCAGCACGGGGAGGACGCCCAGGCCCTCCTGCGCAACGCCGACATCGCCATGTACCGGGCCAAGGAGCGGGGGCGCAACACCTACCAGACCTACAGCACCTTCCTCGGCTCGGGCATAATGAACCGCCTGGCCATGGAGAGTGAGCTGCACCGTGCCCTAGAGCGGGGGGAGCTGGTCCTCCACTACCAGCCCATCGTGGACGTGGAGGCTGGCAGGGTGATAGGGCTGGAAGCCCTGGTGCGCTGGCAGCACCCGGAGCGGGGGCTCCTCTTCCCCGACCAGTTCATCCCCCTCGCTGAGGAGACGGGCCTCATCGTCCCCCTGGGTGAGTGGGTGCTGAGCACCGCCTGCGCCCAGGCCGTGTCCTGGCAGAAGGACGGCTTGGGCCCCCTCTTCGTCACCGTCAACCTGTCGCCGCGGCAGATGCGCCAGGACGACGAGCTGCTGGCGGCGGTCTCCCAGGTCCTGCGGGAGACGGGGCTACCGCCGGAGCAGCTCATGCTGGAGGTGACGGAGGGGGCCATCATGGTGGAGCTGGAGCGGGCCGTGAGCCTGCTGCTGGCCCTGAGGGGTCTCGGGGCCAAGGTCTGCGTGGACGACTTCGGCACCGGCCACTCCTCCCTCAGCCACCTGAAGACGCTGCCGGTGGACGTGGTCAAGGTGGACCGCACCTTCGTCTGGGACATGACCGCCAGCCAGGCCGATGCCGCCATTGTGGCGGCGGTGGTCACCCTGGCGCGGTCCCTGGGGCTGCGGGTCATCGCCGAGGGCGTCGAGACCCAGGAGCAGGCGCTGCTCCTCCGCAGCCTGGGCTGTCACGAGATGCAGGGCTACCTGTTCAGCCGGCCACTACCGGCGGACCAGGTGGCCGAGTTGCTGCAGCGGGGCCCCAATCTGGCCCGCATCGCCTGAGTGGCCGATCCCGCCGACTCACCCCCGAGTCGCTGGGCGGGGGCCTTGGCGCCCCCGCCCAGCCCTTTCGGGCCGACTCAGCGCACGATGACGTCCATCCCGTGGGGGTCCGAGGCCGGCACCTCCACCGGTTGGCCGTTGAAGATGATGGTGGCGGTCCGCTCGTCCACCATCGGCGCCCGGTCCTTGACGTCGAAGTCGAAGGTCTGGCAGTTGCGGTGCACCTTCATCACCAGGACCCCCGGCGTCCGCTCCGGGTTCACCGAGGCCGTCATGGCGCTCAGGGGCTTGGGCCCCCGCAGGGTGACGAAGGCGTGGCCGGCGTGGAGCTCCAGCCCGTCCGGGGCCGGGTCGGGCAGGAAGTCTCTCTCGATCGACAGGGTCTTCACCACCCGCGCCGCCTCCACGTCCACCACGTTGACCTGGTTGCTCATGCGCATGACTGTCCACACGTAGAGCTTGCCCCGGTGGTCTATGCAGTAGAACGTGCCGTGGGTGTCCACCCCCGGCAGGTCGATGACCACCGGGTCGGGGAACACCCCCTCACCGGCGCGGCTGGAGTCGAAGATGTACAGACGGTCCGGCAGCCCCGGCTGCCCCCGCGACTCGCTGTTGATGACCATGCGCCGGAAGTCGGGCGGCAGAGGGACGGCCCCGCAACCCTCGGCCGGCACCACCGCTGCCGGGTAGACATGCACGATGCTCATGGGCACGCTGCCATCGGCGCTGCCCAGGTCCACTACCACCACGCCACCCTGCTGCATGGTGACGTAGGCGAAACGGCTGTCAGGGGTGAAGTTGACACACACCGCCCGCGCCTGGGACGTCCCCAGCCGGGGCAGGGCCGCCCCCAGGTCCAGCGTCTCCACATACTGGTAGTCGTCGTTGGCGTAGTCGGTGCGGATCTTGTGGATAGCGCCCCGGTTGGAGGCCGGCAGGGGCGCCCCCAGGTCGGCCACGATGACCATGCTCTTGTCGGGCGTGGGCATGGCGGCGTGGGTGCGGACGCTACCCACCCCTCCCCTGCCCACCAGGTTCACGCACCCCACCACCTGCCGGCTGTCGATGTTGATGAAGAAGACGTCCCCCGACTCGAAGTTGGCCAGCACGAAGTGGGTGGGGCGTGGCATGTCGATGGCCAGCCCCATGTGGGGCCGCTTGCCCACCGGGCAGCCGGCCGCCTGGGCCGCCTGGGCCAGGTCTATGACCTCCGGCTCGGCGGCCCTGGGGTCCCGCACCATCTCCTCCCCTTGCCATATGTAGAGGAGCCCCCCGCCCTGGGGGTGGGTGTCCGACTGGTCTATGGCCCAGACCTCGAAGGGCCGCTCCTCCGTCCGGGCCGTGGGCGTCCCTGCCCCGGGCCAGGATAGGGCCACCAGCACGGCCACCGGCAGCAGCAACAACAGGGCCATCCGGCGCATGGTCCTCCTCTCCCGTCTAGGCCGACGGCTTCGGGGGGATATTAGGCGCTGCCAACTTCCCCGTCAAGCAATTTGCTGACATGTTATTGACGTCCACGGGCCATAGAGGCCCTTTTCGGGCCGCGCCGCCCCCTGTTAAAATGGCTGTCACAGCGCGGGACGAGGAGGGCCCATGCCGTGCGATAACCACCGTCGGCTGGCCATACCGGCCCAGCCGGTGCGCAAGCAGGACCCGGCCACGCGCGTGCACAACTGGGACGAGGTCTTCCTGGGCTTCGACCTGGAGACGGCGCGGCTGGAGGCCGAGCGCTGCATCCACTGCCCGGACGCCCCCTGCCAGCAGGCCTGCCCCCTGGGCAACAACATCCCCCAGGCCCTCTTCCTGCTGGAGCAAGGGGACGTCATCGGCGCCGCCAACGTCTTTCGCCAGACCTCCAACCTGCCCGAGATGTGCGGCCGCCTCTGCCCGCAGGAGTCCCTGTGCGAGGGGGCGTGCGTGGTGGGCTTCGCCATCCGCCCCGGCACCCTGGGCCCCCAGCCGCCGGTCCAGATCGGCAAGCTGGAGGCCTTCGTGGCCGACTACCAGCGGCGGGTCCTGGGGGGCTGGCCCCGCCCGGCCAGCAAGGCGCCCCCCACCGGCATGGCCGTGGCCGTCGTCGGCTCCGGCCCTGCCGGGCTGGCCGTGGCCGAGGAGCTGACCAAGCGCGGCCACTCCGTCACCGTCTACGAGTCCTGGCCCAAGCCCGGCGGCGTCCTGCGCTACGGCATCCCCAGCTTCAAGATGCGCAAGGAGCTGCTGCAGGAATACCTGGCCTACCTGGAGGAGCTGGGCGTCACCTTCGTCTGCAACACCGTCATCGGCCGCGACCTGACGGTGGACGACCTCTTCGCCGCCGGCTTCCACGCCGTCTTCCTGGGGCACGGGGCCTCGGTGGGGGGCCGCCTGCGCATACCGGGCGAGGACCTGAAGGGCGTCTTCCAGGCCACCGAGTTCCTGGTGCGGGGCAACCTGCCCCCCGAGGACCTGCCCCCCCGCATGCGGGAGCCCCTGGACATCGGCCGCCACGTGGTGGTCATCGGCGGCGGCGACACCTCCATGGACTGCGTCCGCACCGCCGTCCGCCTCGGCGCCGAGACCGTCACCCTCGTCTACCGCCGGACCGAGGCCGAGATGATGGGGCGGGAGGAGGAGCGCCGCCACGCCCGCGAGGAGGGGGTCCAGTTCATGTTCCTCACCGCCCCCGTCCGCTTCCTGGGAGAGGGGGGCAGGCTCAAGGCCGTGGAGCTGCGGCGCATGGAGCTGGGGCCACCCGACGAGTCGGGCCGCCGCAGCCCCGTCCCCG
>DATLZD010000008.1:0-3619 GCA_035574155.1 Dehalococcoidia bacterium
GCCGCATCCTCCTGCAGTTCGACAACCAGTTCCGGTGGTGGGAGGAGGGTGACGATGAGAAGGGGGACGTCGACGTCTCTACCACCGGCGGGACGACGTGGGCCAACGCGCTGCGCATGCAGGGCGACGATGACGGCTATCCCACGCCCAACGTCAAGTCCCTGAACCTGACGTCCCGCCTGGCAGGCCCCGGCCTCTTCCGCATCCGCTTCCATTACTAAGACGGCAACTTTGACTATTGGTGGGCCATCGACAACGTGCGGGTGCCGGCGCCGTCGCCGCCCCAGGGGGTGCAGGCAAGTGCCGGCGATGGGCAGGTGACCATCAGCTAGGACCCCGTGCCGGGGGCCACGTCCTACAACCTGTACATGGCCACGGAGCCTGGCGTCACCAGGGAGACTGGCAGGCGAAGCCGAGCGGGATGAGGCACGAGGGCATAACGGGCACGAGCTACACGCACACCGGCCTGCAGAACGGGACCACCTACTGCTTCGTGGTGACGGCCGTGGGGCCGCGGGGCGAATCGGCGGAGTCGGCGGAGGTCTCAGCCACGCCCGAGGCCCAGGCCACCCACACCCTGACGGTGACGGTGAGCGGCCCCGGGCGGGTGACCAGCAGCCCGGCGGGCATCGACTGCGGTGAGGACTGCGACCAGGCGTACGCCGAGGGGGCGGAGGTGACTCCCACGGCGACGCCCAGCGCCGGGGCGGTCTTCGTGGGCTGGTCGGGCGATTGCTCGGGGGCGGGCAGCAACCCCAACGCCACCGTGACCATGGACGGCAACAAGGGCTGCACCGCCACCTTCCAGACCTCCGGCGGTGGGCCGACGCCCCCGCCGGAGCAGCCGCCCCCTCCGCTCAGGGAGGAGACGGCGAGCAGCCCTACCGGCAGCGGCGAGCTCACCTTCCAGGTGGGCGAGGGGACCTCCTTCACCAGCTTCGACGTCCAGCCCTTCACGGGGGCGCCGCCGGCGCCGGTGCCTTCGGGCTACGAGCTGCCCCACGGCCTCTACTGGCTGGTACACACGTGGCCCGGGAGCGGTAAAATGCAGCGGCGCACAGCGCTTTTTGGAGCGCCGTGCCCTGCAGCTCGGACCGATGCGGAGCATTGCCTGCTGTGGAGGGAACAGTGGAGACGGTGAACCCGTTCCAAAAGCTGCTGCGTGAGCGCCTGGCCGAGCTGGGCATCAGCCGGTCGGAGCTGGCCCGGCGCCTGGGCATCTGGCACAGCACGCTGAGGCCCTGGGTGGAGGGCCAGGGCCTGCCGATGGAGAAGCACCTGGGCTGCCTGGCCCGTGTGCTGGATGTGCCGGAGGGGGAGGTGCGCCGTGCTTGGGAGGAGGCCAAAAGGGACTAGCGCTGGCAGCGCACGGGCCTCCGGTCCAGGGCGGAGGAGGCCGTGAACCGGATGAAGCAGATGGCGAGCCAGATGCGGTGGGCGGTCGTGGACATGGACCGTGCCGTCAGGTACCTGGTTACGCTGCCGGTGGTGGAGCGGCCGGTCTCGGCCGGGCCCGGCGCCTGGCCCCTGGAGGTCCACCTGGACCGGAGGCTGCTGCGCCGCCCCCCGGGCCAGCTGGTGGTGGCGGCGTTGGTGTAATCCCCCTGGAGCCGGAGGTTCCGGAGGGGGTTATGGGTGGTGGTGGGCCAGGGCGCCCAGGCGAGCCCCGGGGATGTGGTGGTGGCGCGGGTCGCGGCGATCGCTATGTGATCAAGCGGGTGCTGGGGGAAGACGGCAGGATAGTGCTCCGGGGCGACACGGGCGACATCGAGCTAGACCCGACGCCTGGCTGGTAGGGATGGCGGTGGGCATCTACCAGCCATTACCAAAGGGGGCCCAGTGCCTTCGCATGGTAGTGCCCCCTATCTTTGGGATTGATGCGGAGGTTGACCCCCAATGGACCCTCGGGAAGTCCTCGCCACGGCCGGGGTTCTCACCAGCTAGCAGTTTTTTAAAATCTTCATGGGTTTCGGCTGCCTTGCAGAGGGATACAGTGAACTCCTCTCAAAAGCCTACAGGCGATGAGGAAGCAGGCGAGGTAGACCAGGGTGGCGAAGGTGGCGAGCAGGCGCTCGTAGCGCAGCGCGAGCCTCCGGAACCCTCCCTTCAGCCAGGCGAAGAAGCGCTTCGCGGCCGCCCGGGCCACCCTGTAGGTGGCCTGACAGAGGCAATAGGGTCGGCCCCGCCTGGGGCGCCCTCGCCCCCTGGGGTTGTGGGGAATGCTGGCCGTGATGCCCCGCCGTCGCAGGTGATGGCGGGTCTCCCTGGTGTCGTAGGCCCCATCGGCGCACAGCTCCCCCGGCCTCGTCCTGGGCCTGCCCATCCTGGCCACAAGCCGAAGGCCCCCCATCAGCCGGCTGGTGCAGTGGCGTCGTTGCTGCGGGCTCTGGCCCCAGGGCCACGCCCAGGGGCAGGCCCGGCGGCGCCACCAGGGCATGCACCTTGCTCCCCCCACGCCGCCGGAAGCCACCAACCCCTATCCCTTCCCCCTTTCCTGGCCTCGATGGTGGTGGCGTCCACGGCCACCGCCCCCAACCTCTAACCGTCCCTCCCGGTAACCCAGCTCCAGCAGCCCCCGCCAGGCTGTCTTGCGGAACCCGTAATCCCTGGGCGTGTGTCCATCCAGCGGCAGCCCGTCACCAGCGCGTAGACGATGCCGTTAAGGGTTCTCCTGTCGTCAGCCCTAGGGCGGCCGGTGCGGGCCCTCAGAGGCAGCAAGGGCTGGATGAACTGCCGCTGCTCGTCGCTCAGCTGCCTGAACTCCATCCCTATCCGCCCCCTAGGGTCAGTTTACCGCCGACAAGGTGATGAGACCAGTTCAATCTCAAGACGGGGACACAAAAGAGTCCCAGGGCTCGGATACGGGCCCCGGGCCTCTTTCGTGCTTTGTTTCCACAGCGCCCGCTTGAGGCCGTCGGTCACCGCCCCCTTGTACGCGGGCTGGTGCGCCTCTGGCGCGTGTGCGACACGAAGGAGCACTCCCCGCCAGCCCTGGGCGGGCAGCCCCGGACGGCGACCCGTAACCGTGGCCGTCTACATCCCCACGACGAGCGCCTGGCCGGTGTAGGGGTCCGCCAAGCTGAGCGGCCGGCATACAACCTCGCCGACCACCTCGGAACCGCAGCCGCCGAAGCCGAAAGGACGATTAGCGCGGTTGATGGCGGCCCAACCCCTGATGTGCTGGACGAGCCGTCCGTCGCGGGTCTCCCGTTCCGGGACGAAGAGCGGGGCGGCGGTTGTCCCTGCAGGTCGAGCACCCGGTCGGGCAGTCCCTCGCTGCGGGTGTCTTCAGCACGCCTGCGTGGCCTCAGGTGGCAGATCCACACCGGCGTCCGTCTGGGCGCAGAGGGGGGATCCTGCTCGCATGTTTGCCGTGCGGTTACCCCCGTGTTCGTCATTGGCTGAGTGCGTGCGATGCGATTGGGGATCCTTTGTGGGCGAGGGTGCGGCAGCGTGATCCTAGGCGGCAAGTTCCCCACACGAGTGTCGTTGACATCTGTGCCTTGGCGGGATAGGCTGTCGAGTTCACTGGGTATGCCTAGTCGACTACAGGAGAGGCCAACATGAGAAGGCTTGGTCTTCTGCTAGGGTTAGCTGTTGTAGTGGTGTTCCTCTCGCT
>DATLZD010000009.1:0-14391 GCA_035574155.1 Dehalococcoidia bacterium
CCCGGGCGACCTCTACTACCTGCGCGAGAAGCGGGACCGCCTGCTGGACATACGCCACAACGTGGGCCGGACCGGCACCATCAACCCCTACGCCGTGCTGGAGCCCGTGAAGGTGGGGGGCGTCATCGTCCAGCGGGCCACCCTGCACAATGAGGACATCATCCGGAGCCGCGACATCCGCATAGGCGACTGGGTGGTGGTGCGCCGGGCCGGAGAGGTGATACCCCAGGTGGTGGGGCCGGTGGTGGCCCGCCGCACCGGCCAGGAGCGGCCCTACGAGCCTCCCACCACCTGCCCGGCCTGCGGTGGTGAGGTGGTGCGCCCGCCCGGCGAGGCCATGCGCTACTGCATCAACCCCTCCTGCCCCGCCCAGGCCTTCCGCTGGCTGACCCACTTCGTCCAGCGCTCGGCCATGGACATCGACGGCCTCGGGGAGCGCTGGCTCGAGGCCCTCATGAGGGAGGGGCTGGTGGAGGACCCGGGCGACCTCTACTACCTGCGGGAGAAGCGGGACCGCCTGCTGGCCCTGGAGCGGATGGGGCCCACCCTCGCCGACAAGATCCTGCGCAACATCGAGGAAAGCAAGAGGCGGCCCCTGGACCGCCTCATCTTCGCCCTCGGCATCCGCCACGTGGGCAGCGAGGTGGCCCAGCTCCTGGCCTCCGAATTCGGCAGCATCGACCGTCTGGCCCAGGCCAGCCTGGAGGAGCTGGCGCGCATCCCGGGAATAGGCCCCAAGATCGCCGAGAGCGTCTACCAGTGGTTCCGCAACGAGCGCAACCGGAAGGTCCTGGAGAAGCTGCGGCGGGCCGGCGTCAACATGGGCGATGCCGGCGCCCGGGAGGAGCGGGAGGGCCCCCTCAAGGGCAAGGTCATCGTCTTCACCGGCAGCCTAGCATCCATGACCCGCTCCCAGGCTCAGGAGCTGGTGCGGCGCCTGGGCGGGATGGCCAAGGACACGGTGACCCGCAACACCGACTTCCTGGTAGTGGGGGAGGACCCCGGCTCCAAGCTGGCGCAGGCCCAGCGCTACGGCATCCCCACCCTGTCGGAGGAGGAGTTCTTGGAGCTGCTCAGGCGCCACGGGGTCGAGGTCTAGTGGCGCGCACCGCCCTGCTGCTCCTGCTGTTGCCCCTGTTGGGCGCCTGCGGGCTGGCCCAGGACCTGCTCACCACGCCCACGCCAGCCGTCCAGGCCCCCAGGGAGCCGCCGCCACCCCCGGCCCCGACCTTGCCGGCGGGCGTGGCCCTGCCCACCCCACCGCCCGGCCTGCCCCAGGCGCACGTCACCCGCGTCGTGGACGGTGATACCATCGAGGTGAGCATGGCGGGCCGCCGCTACACCGTCCGCTACATAGGCGTGGACACGCCCGAATCGGTGGCGCCCGGCCAGCCGGTGGAGTGCTACGGCCGGGAGGCATCGCGGCGCAACCGGGAGCTGGTGGAAGGGAAGACGGTGCTGTTGGAGAAGGACGTGTCCGAGACGGACCGCTATGGGCGACTGCTGCGCTACGTCTGGGCCGACGGCGTCATGGTCAACGCCGTGCTGGTGGCCGAGGGCTATGCCCAGGTGGCCACCTTCCCGCCCGACGTCAAATACGTGGACCTGTTCCGTCGGCTGCAGGAGCAGGCGCGGCAGCAGGGGCTAGGGCTGTGGGGGGCATGCCCCGCCGCCCGCTAGAGCGGAGGCTTCAGCCACTGCCCAGACCGAGGTTATAATGCGTGAAGTGAGCCATAGGGAGGGGTTAAGGTGAGGCTGAACCCGCTGGACAGCCTGCTGGGGGTCTTCTCCCACGACATCGCCATCGACCTGGGGACGGCCAACACCCTAGTGATGGTCCGGGGCAAGGGGCTGGTCATCGAGGAGCCGTCGGTGGTGGCCATCGACCGCATCGAGCGGCGCATCATCGCCGTCGGGGCCGAGGCCAAGCGGATGGTGGGGCGCACCCCCGCCGATGTGGTGGCGGTGCGCCCCCTCCGGGACGGCGTCATCTCTGACTTCGCCGTCACCGAGAAGATGCTGCAATACTTCATCCGCACCGCCCACAACCATTCCCTGCTGCCACGGCCGCGGGTGGTGGTGGGGATACCATCGGGGGTGACGGAGGTGGAGAAGCGGGCGGTCCACGACGCCGCCCTCAACGCCGGCGCCCGCGTATGCTACCTCATCGAGGAGCCCATGGCGGCGGCCATCGGGGCCGGACTGCCGGTGACGGAGCCAGGGGGCTGCATGATAGTGGACATCGGCGGCGGCACCACCGAGGTGGCCGTCATCTCCATGGGGGGCATCGTGGTCAGCAACTCCATCCCCGTGGCCGGCGACGAGATGGACCAGGACATCATGGCCTACACCCGCCAGGTCCACAACATGCTCATCGGCGAGCGGACGGCCGAGGAAGTGAAGATCCAGATCGGCTCCGCCTACCCGCTGGAAGAGGAGATGACCATGACCATCAAGGGGCGGGACCTGGCCACGGGCCTGCCCAAGGCGGTGACCATCAGCAGCGTGGAGGTGCGGGACGCCATCGCTGCTTCCGTCAACGCCATCGTGGACGCCGTGCGCCAGACCATCGAGGCGACGCCGCCGGAGCTGGTGGCCGACATCATGAACAGGGGCATCGTCCTGGCCGGCGGCGGCGCCCTACTGCGGGGCCTGGACAAGCGCCTGGCCCAAGAGACCAAGTTCCCCGTCTACGTGGCCGAGGACCCCCTGCGCTGCGTGGTGCGGGGCTGCGCCGAGGTGCTGGAAGAGGCAGCCATCCTGCAGAAGATCCAGTCGCGGCTCAACCGCCGCCGTCACCGGCCGCCCCGCTAGCGGGGCGGCCGCTGCCCAGGCCTATGGAGGGCCCCAGCTTCCAGCCCGAGCCCGGGCCCGTGCTGAAGTGGGCCTTGTGGCTGTTGGGGACGTTGGCCCTGGCCATCGCCTCCATGGCCCTGTCCCAGGCAGGGGCCTTAGACCCCCTGCGCTCCCTGGCCCTGCGGGCCGCCTCCCCCGCCTCCCTGGCCCTGAGGGGGGCCACCGTGGACGCCTCCGACCTGCTGCGGTCCCTCCTGCGCCGGGACCAGCTGCTGGAGGAGAACGAGGCCCTGCGGCGCGAGGTGGAGGCGCTGCGGGCGGAGCTGGCCCGCCGCCAGGACGCCAGCCAGCGCCTGGCCGAGCTGGAGCGGCTGCTACAGCTCAAGTCCTCACGCCCCCAGGACGGCCTCCTGGGGGCACGGGTCGTGGCCCTGGAGCTGGGGCCCCTACGCCAGGCGGCGGCCATAGACCGCGGCAGCGACGACGGCCTGCGCGAAGGGATGGTGGTGCTGTCGGAGGGCGGCAGCCTGGTGGGCACCGTCACCACCCTCTACCCAGACCACGCCTGGGTCACCCTGGTCACCGACCCCCGCTCCGCCGTCAACGTGACAGTCCAGGGCGGGCAGGGCGATGCCCGGGGGGTGGTGGTGGGACGGGCCGGCCTGCCGCCGTCCCTGGAGCTGGTCCCCCGCGAGGCCGGCATCGAGGACGGCGACCTGGTGGTGACTTCAGGCCTGGGAGGGAAGTTCCCCCCAGGCCTGCTGGTGGGCGTGGCCCGCTCGGTGCGAGCCCATCCCCAGGACACCTTCGTGCGGGCCCAGGTGGAGCCTTCGGCCCCCCTCTCGCGGCTGCAGGCGGTGCTGGTGCTGACCAGCTTCCAGCCCATCCAGCTGGGGGCGCCATGAGGATCGCCCTCGGTGCGCTGCTGTCCCTGGCAGTCGCCCTGCTGGGCTACAGCGCCCTGCCCTCGGTGCGGCCGCTGGGGGTGCAGCCCGACCTGGTCCTATTGCTGGCCGTATGCTGGGCCGTAGCCTGGTCCCCGGGGGAGGGGCTGCTGCTGGCCATCGCCGCCGGCACCCTTTCGGACCTGCTGGGGACGCGGCCGGTGGGGCTGTCGGTGCTGGGGGCCCTGCCGGCGCTGGCCCTGGCCGCCCTCGGGCAGGCGACGGTGGTCCAGGCCTCCTTCCCTTCGGCGCTGGTGGCGGTGGGCCTTGGCACCCTGGCCCAGCACATCCTCTACCTGCTCGCATACACCATCATGGGCGAAGGGCCTGCCTGGGGCGATGGGCTCGTGCGGGGCGCCCTCCCCGCTGCCATAGTCAATCTCCTGTGGACGCCCCTGGTCCTGGTGCTGCTGCGGGGGCTGAGGGCTGTCCTGGGACCCAGGGCGGCAGGCCCCCGTCTGGGAGGGTGAGGCGTGGCCACCACCACCCGCCGCTGGCGTTCGCCTCGGCCCGGCCGCCGCGAGCAGCCGGCGCCGGCAGCCGGACGAGGGGGCTTCCTGGCCCTCCGTGCCCTGGCCCTGCTGCTGATGGCCATCCTGGTGGGCCAGCTGGTGCGGCTGCAGCTGGTGGAGGGCGAACGCTTCCGCCAGATGGCGGCCAGCAATGCCCTGCGAGAGATCCAGGTGCCCGTAAGCCGTGGCCTCATCTACGACCGGGGCGGCCGCCCCTTGGTCTACAACCGGGCCAGCTTTGACGCCGCCATCGTCCCGGCCGAGGTCCGCCCCGAGCAACAGCAGAGGCTCTTCCAGGAGCTGGGGAGCATCGTCGGCCTTTCGCCGCTGGAGATCGAGGCCCGCTTCCGGGAGGCCCGAGCCCGCCAGAGCCCCTACGACCCGGTGGTGGTGAAGGAAGGGCTGACGCGGGAGCAGGCCTTGGCCCTGAAGGAGCGGGAACCTGACCTGCCAGGCGTCCGCCTGCTGGAGCGGACGGTGCGCGACTACGTGGGGGGCCCCGCCCTGGCCCACGTGCTGGGCTACACGGGACCTATCTCCGCCGAGGAGCTGGAGGCCCTGGGGGGCCTGGGCTACCACCTGCACGACTGGGTGGGCAAGGCAGGGGTGGAGGCCACCTACGAGACCATCCTGCGGGGGACCCCAGGTCGGGTGCTGCTGGAGGTGGACGCCTTCGGCCGTCCACGTCGGGTCGTCGCCCAACAGCCGGGCCAGGACGGCTCCAGCCTGCTGCTGACGGTGGACCTGGACCTGCAGCGGCGCCTCTACGAGGCCCTCAGCGCCCAGGTGCCCCCCGGCGAGGTAGCGGCAGCAGCCCTGATGGACGTGCGCACCGGCGAGGTCCTGGCCCTGGTCTCCCTGCCCAGCTTCGACCCCAACCTTTTCGCTGACCCCGCCCGACGCGACCAGGCAGCCGCCTTACTGGACGCCCCCGGCAAGCCCCTGCTGAACCATGCCCTGGGCGAGCTGTATCCCCCCCTGGACACCTTCAAGCCCATCGTGGCCGCGGCGGCCCTGCAAGAGGGACTGGTCCGTCCCGACACCGTCATCCGCAACCTGGCCGGCTACATGCTGGTGAGCAACCCCCTGGCGCCGGGGGCGGTGCCGGACATCATCTTCGACCCCCGCCCTCTGGGTGACATGGACCTGACGCGGGCCCTGGCCCAGGGCGCCAACACCTACTTCGCCCAGTTGGCGGGAGGCTCCCCCGACGGCACCCTGCGCGGCCTGGGGGAGGGGCGGCTGGCCAGCTACGCCCGCGCCTTCGGGCTGGGGGAGGCGACGGGCATCGACCTTTCGGGAGAGGCGCCCGGCCTGGTGCCCGATGCCCGTTGGAAGGAGCGGACCCTCCGCGATCCCTGGCGCCCCACCGACACCTACCGGTTCGGCCTGGGCCAGTCCTATCTGTCTGTCACACCCATGCAGGTGCTGGTGGCCACCGCTGCCCTGGCCAACGGCGGCCGCCTGCTGCGCCCCCACCTGGTCCAGGAGGTGCGCGACCCCGACGGCCGGGTCGTGGCCGAGGCCGGCGGCGAGGGCCGCGCCAGCCTGCCCATCTCGCCCGCGAACCTGAGCGCCGTCCGCCAGGCCATGGCCCGGGCCGTCAGCGAGGGGGTGGCCAGGGCGGCAGCCGTGCGCGGCTTGCAGGTGGCTGGGGTGACCGCCGCCGGCGAGGGTGGCCATGCCTGGTTCGCCGGCTTCGCCCCTGCCGACCAGCCCCTGGTGGCGGTGGTGGTCTACATGGCCCACGGCAGCGCCGACCGGGCAGCCACGGTGGCTTCCCAGGTGCTGGACTTCATCTTCAACCAGAGCGGCATCGCCCAAGGGCTGCGGGAGGGGCGACGTTGATCCAGGAGCGGCTGGCCCGCCACTTCGACCCGGTGCTGGCAGCGGGGGCCATCGCCTTGGCCGGCTACGGGAGCCTCCTCATCTACAGCGCCTCCCTCAGCTCCTACCCGGACGGCATCACCGGCCTCGGCCATCCGGTGGTGAAGCAGGCCCTGTTGGCGTTGCTGGGCATCGTCCTCATGGTCCTGCTGATGATGGCCGACTACCGCGCCTTCGGGCGGGTGGCCCCCGTCCTCTACGGCCTGGGACTGCTGCTGCTGGTGGCGGTCCTGCTGGTGGGCGACGAGTCCCTGGGGTCGCGTCGGTGGCTGAGCGTCGGGCCCTTGCAGGTGCAGGCGTCGGAGCTGGCCAAGCCCTTCACCATCCTCGCCCTGGCCCGCTACATGGCCGACCGCCCCCTGGACATGCGCCGCCTGCGCCACTTCCTGACCACCCTGGCCATGGGGCTGGTGCCGGCGGTCCTGGTGATGCTGGAGCCGGACATGGGCACGGCCATCATCTTCGGGTCCGTCTGGCTAGTGATGGCCCTCATGGGCGGGGCACGCCCCTACTACGTGGGGCTGCTGGTGGCCGTGCTGGTCCTGTCCATACCCCTGGTGTCGGCGGCCGCCCTCAGCGACTACCAGAGGGAGCGGCTGGCCCTCTTTTTCAACCCCAACCTGGACCCCCTGGGAGGTGGCTTCAACATCCTTCAGGCCGAGATAGGCATAGGCTCGGGAGGGCTACTGGGCAAGGGCCTCTTCCAGGGCACCCAGACGCAGCTGGACTTCCTGCAGACGGCCACCACCGACTACATCTTCAGCGTGCTGGGGGAGGAGCTAGGGCTGGTGGGGGCGCTGCTGCTCCTGGCCCTCTATCTGGTGGTCATCTTTCGCTGCCTGCGGGCGGCCAGCCTGTCCTACGACCTGTTCGGTCGGCTGCTGGCCACGGGCATCGCCGTCATGCTGCTGGTCCAGGTGTTCGTGAACGTGGGGGTGAACGTGCGGCTGCTGCCGGTGACGGGCATTCCCCTGCCCCTCATCTCCCAGGGGGGCAGCTCGTTGCTGATGACCTTCATGGCCCTGGGGCTGGTGCAGAGCGTGCTGTTGCGCCGACGCCCCTTCGAGCCCTAGGCGAAGGCCAGCCTCACCGCCTCTCGCAGGGTGGCAGCGGGGGCCAACTCGAGGCCGCGGGGCAACCCACGCCGGAGGGCAGAGCGGGGCAGGACGGCCCGACGGAAGCCCAGTCGTTGGGCCTCCAGGAGCCGTCGCTCCAAGTGGGGCACCGACCTCAGCTCCCCCGAGAGACCCACCTCGCCCACGGCCACCAGGTCCGCCGGCAGGGGACGGTCGCGCTGGCTGGAGACGATGGCCAGGGCCAGGGCCAGGTCGGCCGCCGGTTCCTGGACGCGCAGGCCGCCCACCACCGAGGCGATGATGTCCTGGTTGGTCAGGGGAAGCCCCAGGCGCCGCGACAGGACGGCCGCCACCAACACCAGGCGGTTGTAGTCCAGGCCGTTGGCCGTGCGACGGGGCGCAGGGGCCAGGCTGGGGCTGGTGAGGGCCTGGACCTCCACCAGCAGCGGGCGGCTCCCCTCCATGACCGGCGCCACCGCCGACCCCACGCCGTCCTGGGCCCGCTCCGACAGGAACAGCTCCGATGGGTTGGCCACCTCCACCATCCCCTCGCCCCGCATCTCGAACACTCCCACCTCGGCCACCGAGCCGAAACGGTTCTTGGCACCCCGCAGCAGCCGGTAGCTGCTGAACCGCTCCCCCTCCAGGTAGAGGACCACGTCCACCATGTGCTCCAGCACCTTGGGGCCGGCCAGCTCCCCCTCCTTGGTGACGTGACCGACGAAGACCACGGGCACCCCCGTGCCCTTGGCCCAGCGCAGCAGTTTAAGGGTGCACTGGCGCAGCTGGACGACGCTGCCCGCCGGCTGGGGCAGGGCCCCCCAGTAGACAGTCTGGATGGAGTCCACCACCAGCAGGGCCGGCGAGAGGGCCTCGGCAGCCCTCAGGGCCGCCTCCAGCTCCGTCTCGGCCAGCAGGTAGAGCCCAGCCGCCGTCAGCCCCAGACGACGGGCCCGCATCGCGACCTGCCGCGCCGACTCCTCCCCGGAAACGTAGAGGGCGGGGCGTCCGCCCGTCCTGGCGGCCAGGGCCGCCACCTGCAGGACCAGGGTGGACTTGCCGATGCCGGGGTCACCACCTATGAGCACCAGCGACCCTGGCACCAGGCCCCCGCCCAGGACCCGGTCGAACTCCCCCAGCCCCAGGGCAACCCTCTCATCACCGTCCTGGGGGACAGCCGCGACCGGGACCGGGACGGCAGGGGGATGCTGGCCGGCAGGCGCAGGGGACGCCTCCAGGAAGGTGTTCCAGGAGCCGCAGTCGGGGCAGCGCCCCAGCCACTTGGCGCTCTCGCGCCCGCACTCCTGGCAAACGAACAAGGACTGTGCCCGGCTCTTAGAACTCACGTTCTGATTATGCCACTGCAAAAGGACTGTGCCAAGGCCCGGCGGGCCACCGTCCTTCAGCGGGGGCGGTAGACGAAGCTGTAAACGGAGGGGCCCGACATGGGCGGCCGCCCCAGTGCCACCTGCACGTCCACGCCGTAGAACAGGTCCACCATGGGGTCCAGATAGAAGGGACTGCCGGCGAAGAGAAGGGCCGGCGGCGCGTTCTCCACGTAGAGGACGGCCCCTGCAGGCAATCGCGGGAACTGGGACTGGAGCGCCACCAGCAAGTCGCGGCTGGAGTCGGCCACGGCATGCAGGTTGCGTTGATGGTAGACGTGCAGGACCAGGGCCGGAAGGGCCAGGGCCAGCAGCGCCCCCACCCACACGGCGCTGCGGGCACCCTGAGCCGGTCTGGGCAGGCGCGGGGCCAGCCAGGCGGCGGCCTCGGCCAGCACCTGGGCACCCAGGATGCTGAGGGGCGCCAGCAGCAGGTAGTTGTAGCGGCCCGCCTGCAGCTCTGGGGCGTTGGTGGCGTAGGGCAGGGCGAACAGCAGCCAGAAGAGCATCAGGAAGGCCCAGCGCCAGTCCCCACGGCGCAGGAGGGCCTCCGCCAGGCGCAGGACGCCGATGGCGGCCAGGCCCCGCAGCACTGTCCACCCGGGCGCTCCCGACCAGACGGGCACCAGGGGCCAGCCCAGGTAGAGGAACAGGTTCTCGAAGATGTGCCAGCCCAGGCTGCCCAGGCCAGAGGCCTCCCCGGCCGCTGCCTCGCGGAAGTGGGGCAGGCGCAGCCCCACGTAGCCCAGCACGAGGCCGCCAAGGGGGAGTAGCGGCACCCAGGCGGAGGGCGTTCGCCAATGCCGTGGCCCCAGGCGCAGGAGGTGGTAGGCGGCCATGGCCAGCGGGGCCGCCAGCCCCGGCTCCCGGCTCAGCAACGCCCCGGCAGCCAGCACCAGGGCTCCCACCCGCCATAGGACCGCCCCCTTGCCCTGGCTGCGGTAGCTCTCCAGCCAGAGGACCAGGGCGCCCAGGGTACAGGCTGCCAGCAACAGCTCGGTGATGGCCGAGATCCAGACCACCGCCTCGACGGCCAGGGGGTGCAGGGCATAGCCCAGGGCGGCCAGGGTGGCCAGGGTCCGCCCTCCGAGGAGGCGGCGGGCCAGCCACCAGACCAGGGCCACGTTCAGGACATGGAGCCCCACGTTCACCAGGTGATAGGGAAGGGGGTCGAGGCCAAACAGGCGCTCCTGGGCCAGCAGGGCCAGATAGTAGAGGGGACGGTAGAGCTGGCCGGTGTTGAAGAGGCTCTCGCCGCCGTCCCGCGGGTCGAGGACCGCCTTCAGGTAGCGGGCGTCGCTGTGCCAGGCGGCCCCCCGCAGGTGGATGAAGTCGTGCATCATGAACCAGTCGCCCAGGGAGGGAAGGAAGAGGAGGGCGGCTACCGCCAGGGGCAAAAGGATGTGGCCCGCCTCGGCGAGGCGGGCCACCGCTCCTCTCTGGCCCGGGGCCATTCGCAGGGCAGGGCTAGGCTAGGGCTGGCTGGGACACGCTCAGCAGGACGATCTCCCCGTCCTGGACATCGATGCGGACGGTGTCGCCCTCGCCGAAGCGGCCCTCCAGGATGGCCTCCGACAGCCGGTCCTCGATCTCGTTCTGGAGGACGCGGCGCAGGGGGCGGGCACCGAAGACGGGGTCGAACCCCTTCTCCCCCAGCCAGTCCTTGGCGGCATCGGTTATCTCGATGCTGATGCCCTTCAGGGCCACCCGCGCCTCGATCTCGCGGATCTCCTTCTCCACGATGCGGCGGATGTGCTCCTTGGTCAGCGGGTGGAAGACCACCACCGCGTCCAGGCGGTTGAGGAACTCCGGCCGGAAGACCTGCTTCATGGCCTGGAGCACCTTCTCCTTCATCCGCTCATACTGCTCCTGGAAGCTCTGGGCCTCCTCCCGCTTGGTGGCGAAGCCCAGCACCTGCTCCTTGCGGATGAGGTCGGAGCCCACGTTGGAGGTCATGATGATGATGGTGTTGCGGAAGTCCACCCGCCGGCCCTTGGCGTCCGTCAGGTGGCCATCGTCGAAGATCTGCAACAGCATGTTGAAGACGTCGGGGTGGGCCTTCTCGATCTCGTCCAGCAGGATGAGGCAGTGGGGCTTGCGCCGCACCGTATCGGTGAGCTGGGCGGCATCCTCGTAGCCCACGTAGCCCGGCGGGGCGCCGATGAGCCGCGACACGTTGTGCTTCTCCATGAACTCGCTCATGTCCAGGCGGATCATGGCGTCCTCGGACCCGAACATGAACTCCGCCAGGGCGCGGGCCAGGTAGGTCTTCCCCACCCCGGTGGGGCCCAGGAACATGAACACGCCGATGGGCCGCCGCGGGTCCTTGAGCCCCGCCCGGGCGCGACGTACCGCCCTGGCCACCGTGCGGATGGCCTCGTCCTGGCCGATGACCTTCTCGTGGAGCGCCTCCTCCATCTTCAGCAGCCGCTGGGACTCCTCGGAGGCGATGCGGGTCACGGGGATGCCCGTCCACATGGACACCACTTCGCAGATGTCCTCGGCGGTGACGGTGGGGCGCTCCTCCTGGCGCTGGCTGCGCCAGCCCGCCTCCAGCTGCTTGATGCGCTCCTGGAGCTTGACCTCCCGGTCCCGCAGCTCGGCGGCATACTCATACTGCTGCTGGGCGATGGCCTGCTCCTTCTCGCGCCGCAGGCTCTCCAGCCCCTTCATGGCCTCCTGCAGGGAGGGCGGGGCGTAGGAGCGACGGATGCGCACCCGGGAGGCCGCCTCGTCCACCAGGTCGATGGCCTTGTCGGGCAGGAAGCGGTCGGGCACGTAGCGGGCCGCCAGCTCCGCCGCCGCCTTCAGGGCCTCGTCGGCGATGAACAGGCCGTGGTGCTCCTCGTAGCGGTGCTTGATGCCCCGCAGGATCTCCAGCGTCTCCTCCACCGTGGGCTCGTTGACCACGATGGGCTGCAGCCGCCGCTCCAGGGCCGCGTCCTTCTCGATGTGCTTGCGGTAGTCGTCCAGGGTGGTGGCGCCGATGACCTGTATCTCGCCCCGGGCCAGGGAGGGCTTGAGGATGTTGGCCGCATCCACCGCCCCCTCGGCGGCACCGGCCCCCACCAGCATGTGCATCTCGTCGATGAAGAGGATGCAGTTGCCGGCCGTCTTCAGCTCCTCGATGACCTTCTTGAGGCGCTCCTCGAACTCGCCCCGGTACTTGGTGCCCGCCACCAGGGCGCCGATGTCCAGGGTGACGATGCGCTTGCCCTGGAGCATCTCGGGCACGTCGCCGCGGATGATGCGCTGGGCCAGGGCCTCCACGATGGCCGTCTTGCCCACGCCCGGCTCGCCGATGAGGACGGGGTTGTTCTTGGTGCGCCGCGACAGGATCTGGACCACCCGCTCGATCTCCCGGTCGCGGCCGATGACGGGATCCAGCTTGCCCTGCCGGGCCAGGGCCGTCAGGTCCACGCCCAGCTGGTCCAGGGTGGGGGTGCGGGCCGGGGCACGGGAGGCCTGGGGCCCGCCCTGCTGGGGCATGCTCTGGGAGAGGACGCGGGAGACCTCGGCCCGCACCTTCTCCAGGCTGACGCCCAGGCTCTCCAGGACGCCGGCGGCGATGCCCTCTCCCTCCCGCACCAGGCCCAGCAGCAGGTGCTCGGTGCCGATGTAGTGGTGGCCCAGGCGGCGGGCCTCGTCCACCGCCAGCTCGATGACCTTGCGGGCCCTGGGGGTGAGGCCGATCTCGCCGGTGACGGCCTTGTCGCCGCGGCCGATGATGAACTCCACCGCTGAGCGGACCTTGTTCAGGTCCACCCCCAGGTTGGCCAGCACCTTGGCCGCCACACCCTCCCCTTCCCTCACCAGGCCCAGGAGGATGTGCTCGGTGCCTATGTAATTGTGGTTGAAGCGGAGGGCCTCTTCCTGGGCCAGGGTGAGGACCCTCCGGGCGCGCTCAGTGAACTTCTCGAAACGATCGGCCATAGCCTATCACCGCCACACTTATACCATACCTGTTGGGCGCCCAATTTTCTACTCCCCCTGGGGTCCGTCCTGGGGCTGCACGGCGGCCCGCATCTCAGGGGGGACGAAGACCACGGCCCCGTTCTGGTCGAAGGCCCAGCCCTGGGCCTCGGCTTCGGGCCGCGCCTGCCGCAGCGACAGGCTGAGGCGCCGGCGGTCCCGCTCGATGCGCAGCACCTTCACCGGCACGATGTCGCCCTCGCGCACCAGCTCGCCCGGGTGTTGGAGGTGGCGCTCGGCCAGCTCCGATATGTGGATGAGGCCTTCCACCTTGCCGCCCAGGCGCACGAAGGCGCCGAAGTTGGTGAGCTTGGTCACCAGGCCCGGCAGGACGTCGCCTTCCTTCAGGTGGGCGACGATGGCCTCCCACTGCTCCCCTTGGGCGCGGCGGAGGGAGAGGCTCACCCGCCCCGTCTCCTGGTCGATGCGCATGACGAAGACCTCCACCTCGTCCCCCACCCGGCAGACGGAGTGGGGGGGCGGCGGCGTGGCCTCCCAGCTCAGCTCCGACACGGGCACCAGCCCCTCCACCCCACCCAGGTCGACGAAGACGCCGAAGTCGCGCACGCTGGTGACCCGCCCCCGCCGCACCTGGCCCTCCTGCAGCTCGTGCAGCAGCTGCTCCCGCAGGTGGCTGCGCTGCTCCTCCAGGGCGGCCCGCTGGGAGAGGATGGCCCTCCCCCGGCGCCGGTTCAGCTCCAGGACCTTGACGGTGAGCCAGCGCCCCACCCAGCGGGAGAGGTCGCGGGTGGGCAGCTCCGGGTCGGGTGCCAGCTGGGAGATGGGCAGGAAGGCCCGCACCCCCTCGGCGTTGAGGATGAGGCCGCCGCGGTTGTGTCCCACCACGGGGGCCTGGAAGGCCTCCCCCCGCTGGTAGCGCTCGTGCAGGACCTGCCAGCCCTGCTCGCCACGGGCCCGGTCCAGGGAGAGGAGGATCTGGCCCTCGGCCGTTTCGGGCCGCAGCACGTAGACGCTCACCTGGTCGCCCACCTTGAGGGAGGCCTCCCCTCCCGGCCCCAGACAGGTCATCTCGCTGCGGGGGATGACCCCCTCCGTCTTGGCGCCCAGGTCCACCAGGACGCCCTCACGGGTGAAGCCGACGATGGTGCCGTCGACGATGTCGCCGCGGCGCAGGTGGGGGTAGGCGGTGTAGGTGCCCAGGAGCTGGGCCATGGTCTCCTGGGGTTCGGGAGTGCTCTCTTCGGGCTGGGGCGGTGCGGGCAAGGGGTCTCGCCTCCGCTGATAGGTTGGGCCTCAAGGCCTTTGCGCTAATTATAAGTGGTAGTGGCCAGCGCGCCTAGGGGTGAGGGGCTGCAAATGTAGTGGGCCCCTGGCAGCGGCCTATTTTCCCAGCGGGTTGCCCCGCCAGTATCGTCGGCGCTGAGGCGTTTCACTTCCGTGTTCGGGATGGGAACGGGTGGGTCCGCCTCGCTCTAGCCACCAAGGGCCCACGGGATGTGCCGAGATAGGGAGAGGAGGCTGGTAGCGGGGGTGGGATTCGAACCCACGACCTCCGGGTTATGAGCCCGGCGAGCTGCCGCTGCTCCACCCCGCGTCCCGTAATCCATTATAGCCCCAGGCCGGCCTGGTTGTGAGGGCGGTGGTGTAGTGGTCAAGCCCTCGGCCATTAGTACGGCTCAGCTGCGCCGGTTGCCCGGCTTACACCTGCCGCCTATCGAACGGGTGGTCTTCCCGTGGCCTTACCCCCTCGAGGGGGTGGGAGGCCTCATCTTGGGGAGGGCTTCGCGCTTAGATGCTTTCAGCGCTTATCCCGTGCGGACATGGCTACCCGGCTTTTTGCCCCTGGCGGGACAACCGG
>DATLZD010000010.1:0-4641 GCA_035574155.1 Dehalococcoidia bacterium
CCCGCCTCGGGGACCAGGCCACGAGGGTCGGGGAGGGCCCTCATGGCGGCATATGTGGGCGCCCCCGCCATCCGGGCCATGTCCCAGTTCTGGAGGCCCCAGCCGTATAGAGCCCTCAGGGTGCGGCCGTAGATGGCCGCCACCTCTTCCAGGAGGGCCCTCTTCCCGGCGGTGGGGTCGGCCCTGTAGACCACCGTCATCATCTGGCGAACGGCCCTGCCGGGCAAGGGCGTCACCGCCCTCGCGTGCCTGGCCCCGCCGCTGCCAGCCTGCGGAGCACGACCGCCAGGGCCTCATCCAGCTCCTCGTCGCTCGGGCGGTGGGGCGCCAGCTCCCGCCTGAGCCATTCCCTGAGGGAGGGGCGCCGGGCCATGCGGCCGCTCCCAGCCTGGACCACCAGGCCCCGGCGGACGAGCTGGCGGAGGGCAGCGGGCCAGCGGGCGCGGGCGGCGCCGCTACGGCTGCCCGAGAGGGCCGCGGCCACGTCGCTGATGGTGAGGGTGGCCCCCTGGCGGCCCAGGAGGTAGAGGAGGGCCTCTCGCTCGTCGGCGCCCAGGGAGGCCACCTGGGCCAGGAGGCGTTCCACCGCCTCCCTGAGGTAGCGGCGCCGCAGGGCCTCGGCCGGGGGGAGGGGGTGGGCGGTGCCTCCTCTACGTCATTGGCCTCGGCGGCAGCACCTGCCGCGTCCTCCCCTCCAGGGCAGCCGGGGCCTGGCGGAGGAGGGCCCCTGCCCGGCGCCGGGCCTCCTTCTCACCCTTGCGCGGCACCCTTACGGGCCAGATGACGGGAGCCGGCGGGCTTATCGGGGCCGCTTCCCTGGGCCGTGTTGCAGTCCGGCCCCCTGTCGCGGCGGTTTTAGCCCGCGCCCGCAAGGCGTTCCATGGCCGGGGCTGTCGAAGGCCGGGGCTGGGGAGGCATGCGGGAAGTGAGGTCTGGGCCCTGCGGGTAGTGGGGCCGCTCTCCCGCGTCGTCCTGCCGCCGGGTAGATCGACGTGGCCATGGACAGGCCTGCCCATCGCAGATCTCGACGGCGGGCGTGGCGTCCACGACCTGCGCACGGTTGCCAGAAGGAACCCGGAGCTGCCCTGCCTCCATGTCTCCTCAGCCTCTCCGTCCCCATAGGACTATCCCGTCGCGGGTCATGGCCTCCAATGTGGGCCGGAGGGCCTGGTAGTCGGCCTCAGGGTAGACGTGGGGCTCCAGCCCGGGCAGGGCCAGCAGCCTCTTGACCAGGGCGAAGGCATCGGGTCGCTCCGGGCCCCGATAGACCACCAGCAGATCGACATCGCTGGCCACGGTGTAGTTGCCGTGCGCGTAGGAGCCGAAGAGGACCACCAGGGCCAGCTCCAGCTCCTGCGCCAGCCGCGGCAGCCGCTCCCGCAGGGCGGCCACCACCTGCTCGCGGTCAAGCCTCGGATAGAAGACCCTCACAGAACCCATAGATAGCCTCGGCGTGGCCCACCAGCCTCGCCGCCTCCTCCCTCGTGTAGCGCCGGCGGGGCGAGCCCGAGGGGTGGGCGTTGGGGTAGCGGGCGGGGATGTAGGCCTTGTCCAGCTCAAGGGCAGCCCCCCACAGGCCCTCCGGCACCTGTCGGCGGGAGGCCAGCTCCTGCAGCAGGTCCGCCACCGAGTGGCCCCAGCCTCGGCCCCGAGACGCTGGAACACCGCCTTCAGAGCCTTCTCGGCCGCCTGCTGGGCCGAGAAGGCGGCCCAGTCGTAGAAGCCCCGCTCCAGGTCACTGCGGGCGTGCAGGAGGTCCCCTTCGGCCTGGTCCAGCCAGTCCCGGCTCCTCTCCACAAGGGCCATTATAGCTGACCCAACGGTACCGCTATCCCCGCATCGTTGCACAAGGAATCAGTCAGTAGGCACAGGCGGAGCCTCTGCCGGGTGGCCGCTACCGCCGAGAGGCGGAAGAGTCCTGGTTTCCGTGAAATGCCCCGCCCGTCCCTCGCCCGTCCTGTCCACGGGAGGAGGGAGCTCTGGCATAGGCGGGTACGCCGCCTAGAATGGCACGGCCCCTGGGCTAGGCTCTGCGGGGGCAGATGGAGGAGGGGCTGCCTCTGGCCCTTCTGCAGGTGAACGGGAGCAACCCTAGGGGCCCCAGAGATGGCCTCAGCGCCCTTGCTCAGGAGACTGGGGGCGGCGGTGCTGGTGACAGACGCCCCCGGCTTCCTGGCCCGGGGCCTGGGGCCGGAGTCTGCTGTGGGCTGCTACCCCCGCTGCGCTGGGCGGACAGGGAGCTGGGGAGGGGGTGGGAGCCCTTCCCGGGCCAGGATGGGAGGACCTCATTGAGGGGACCCCAGGTGCTGGGGATGAGGCCTTCGCAGCTGTGGCATGCGCTCGCCAAGGCCCGCCGCACGTCCCATAGCTAATTTGGGGGCTTAGGGCGCTGGTGCTGCGCTGCCCCGGCCTCTCCTCTGCAAACCTGCCAGCCAGAGGAGACCTCGTCGTGAGCGGCTGCCCTCCTTGTCGTTTGGGCATGGCTCCTAGACCAACTGCAGCAGGATCCGTGCCTCCCTTTCTTAGCCTCGCAACTGTCCAGCTGGAAACCTCTGCACCTTACAACCTGCGATTCGGGGGGTGACTGTCGGCATAACGCAGGCTTTCCACGACACCTGTGGCTCATCTTGCCACCGCTGCTGCCCTGCTGCACAAGGAAGCACAGGCTGGACCGGAACAGGCTGTGCTCCAGGTGGCCAGCTGTGGGAGGTCCTTTGTTGCCCTAGGCATGGACTACCTTAAGGAATCGTCCTTGCAGGCCGCTCCTCGCGGCACCAGCCGCGCCTAGCGCGCCTCGTACTCGTAGAAGCCCTTGCCCGTCTTGCGGCCCAGATAGCCCAGCGAGACCATGCGCCGCAGCAGGGTGGGAGCCTTGAAACGCGGCTCCCCGAACTCCTCGAACATGGACTCGCTGATCTGCAGCAGCACGTCCAGGCCTATCAGGTCGGCGGTGGCCAGAGGGCCCATGGCGTGGTTCAGGCCGAAGCGGCAGGCCCGGTCGATGTCCTCGGCCGTGGCCACGCCGCCCTCCACCATGCGGATGGCATCGAAGATGAACGGCACCAGCAGCCGGTTGACTATGAAGCCGGGCGTGTCCTTCACCCGCACCGTCAGCCGGTCGATGGAGTCGCAGAAGGCCATGGCCGTCTCGATGGTCTCGGGCGAGGTGCTTTGGGAGGACACCACCTCCACCAGCCGCAGGACGGTGGGCGGGTTGAAGAAGTGCAGGCCTATGACCCTGTCGGGCCGGCAGGAGGCGGCGGCCAGCTCGCTCAGGGAGAGGGAGGAGGTGTTGGTGGCCAGGATGGCCTCCGGCTTACAGGCCCGCCCCAGCTCGGCGAAGACCTGCTTCTTGGTGGCCAGGTCCTCCACCACCGCCTCGATAACCAGGTCGCAGCTGGCCAGATCGGAGAGGGAGGTGGAGCCGTGCAGCCGGCGCAGGGCGCGCTCGTAGCGCTCCTGCGACAGGCGCCCCCGCTCCACCTCCCTCTCCAGGCTACGGCGCACCCTGTCCAGGCCGCGCTGCAGCCTCTCCTCGTCCGCCTCCACCACCGTCGTGTAGTAGCCGTGGGTGGCGCAAACCTGGGCGATGCCCCCACCCATGATGCCGCAGCCCACGACGCCGACCTCCCTAACTTCCACTGGTCACCTCCGCTCTGGGGGATGATGGCCGCCCTTTCGCCCTCTCAGAGATAAATGCTATGGACGGCTTCCCCTATCGGCAATACCTCATGGCCGGCATAGATGGCCCCGATGGCCCACCGTGAGGGGGACGCCCTCATCAGGGCGGGCGACGTAAAGGGGCAGGGCTCCCCTTAATCGAGGCCGGGCAGCCATAGTGGTGGACGGGCATCTTGTCCATTGGCAGGGCGCCGCTCGGCCCGGCCTAGCCCCGGCCCTGGGAGACGAGCCTCCCGCAGCGGGGAAGGAGCGGGGGCCTCGGGCTGGGCCTCGCCCTGGGGCGGTCCCAAGAGGGGGTTCCGTCACGGCCAGGCATGCCGCTCGGCGTCGCCCTCGTCCGTACCGTTATCGGGAGGAGGGCCAGGCGGCTCGCAGTGCCGCAGACCGGGCTCGGCTGCAGCCCCCTCAAGGTAGAGGGACCTCAAGATAGAAGCGGAGGATGGCTCCTCAGCGGCCAGGCCTCGCCGACGACGTCCCCCGCCAAGCCCCTGTGCGAGCCCTCGTCGCCGGTAGCGTGGCGAATGCCGCGCGCAGGGCGCACTCCAGCCTCAGACGTCCTGTGGGGGGGTAGGTCACCACGCCGGGACGTCGGACGATGCCTACTCCCATGCCATCGAGGGCGCGCCGCCTCAGAGGCCCTTGAACTGAGGTGGGCGCCTCTCGAGGAAGGCCCTGATGCCCTCCTGACCGTCCATGCTCCGGAACAGCTCCTCGATGAGCTCCTGTTCCAAGCGCAGGCCGTAGTCCAGGTCCCGTTCCAGCCCCTGGCGGACGGCCAGCTTGATGTTCCCGATGGCCCTCAGGGCCCCCCGCGCCAGTGCCTCGGCGTAGGCCCGCGTCTCCTCGGCCAGCCTCTCTGCCGGCAACAGGCGGTCCAGGATGCCGAGCTGCAGCGCCTCCTGGGGCGTCACCGTCCTACCAGTGACCATCATGTCCAGGGCCTTGCTCCAGCCGATGAGG
>DATLZD010000011.1:0-58393 GCA_035574155.1 Dehalococcoidia bacterium
CGCAGCGCGGAGGTCGTCTGCCCCGGGGCCTCCCCCCGTCGCCCGGAGCGACTCGTAGCCCGGGGGCGTCCACCGCTCCAGCGCCTCCAGCCGATGCCCGTCCGAGGGGGCCAGGAGGACGATGCTCACCTTTCCAGAGCCGCTCACCAGGGCGGCCACCTCGCGCTGGAAGCGCTGCAGTCCGAACTCTTCCGCCCGCCTGCGGGCCCCCTCCGCCAGTCGCCGTCGCTCCCCCTCGTCCCGGGCCAGGCGCAGGGTCAGCTCCACCAGCCCGTCCAGAGACTCGAACAGGTAGCCGTTCTCGCCGTGCACCACCGTCTCGGCCGGGCCGCCCGAGGCATAGACTACCGGCACCGCCCCCGCCGCCATGGCCTCCAGCACGGTGATGCCGAAGTGCTCCTGGGCAGCAGGGTCCTTTACTGTCAGGCCGGTGGCGTGCCAATAGATGGCGGCGCGAGCGTAGAGGTCCACAAGCTCCCGGCGCTCGGGGTTGCGCCGCACCTCGATGGGATAGCCCGCCGCCTCCCGCTCCAGCAGGCGCGCGTAGGCCTCCTCGGCGGCATCGACGGTGGAGCCCGCCAGCACCAGTCGCCACCCCGTGAGCCCGCGACGGCAAAGGGCCTTGAAGGCCTGCACCATGGCCAGATGTCCCTTGTCGGCCCGGGGCGAAGGCAGGGCGAAGCGGCTCACGTGCAGGACCAGCGGCTCCTTGGCACCAGGCCGGATGCCCTCCCTGTCCACCGGGGGGTAGATGACGGCCACGTCGTCGGTGCCGTAACGCCGGCGGACGTGCTCGGCCGTGTATTGGCTGTTGGCGATGTGCACGAAGCCGCTGCCGTCCAGGGCCAGGAACGGGAAGAAGACGATGTTGAAGCGGCGGGGCGTGGGCGCCGGGCGGATGTCCTCGTTGCAGGCCGAGACCCAGATGTCGTATTCCCCCTCCAGGCCCGGCCGGTAGTGCAGGACCCGGATGTCCCCCAGGGAGATGCCCAGCTGCCGCTGGAACCAGCGGTGCGAGCGCAAGGGAGCGTCGGGCGGCAGCAGCAGGTCGACTCGGTAATAAGGGGCAAGGGCCTGCAGGAACCGGAGGACATGGACCGCCCCGCCCCCCACCGTCCAGGCATACTCGCCGTAGCAGCCCAGCCGCAGGCGCCGCACCGGCCCCTCCTCCTGTCCCACCGGTGGGTGGGGGCGGGGCAGGGACAGACTAGGTGGACGGAGGTCCAGGGGGGCCGTGACCAGGCGCCAGCGCAGGCTGCCCGGGGGGGCCACCGCCCGTAGGAGCCGTCGCGCCCGCTGCAAGAGGCGATAGCCGCGAGAGGACTCGATCTCGGCCAGGCGGCGGCGCAGGGCCTCCACCTCGCCCTCCAGGGCGGCCAAGCGACGGCGCAGGGCCTCCAGCTCGTCGGCGGGCTTCCCTTCCATGCCTCGAGGGGTATTCTAACAGTAGCTGCAGGGGTCCTTGGGCCTGCTCTGAGCAGGGCCGGGCCTAGGCAGGGGGTGCTGCTGCATGTCCTGGCCGCGGGTCGCCGTCATCGTCCTCAACTGGAACGGCCTGGAGGACACCGTCCGCTGCCTGGAGTCCCTCTTCCGCATCTCCTACCCCAACTACTACGTCGTGGTGGTGGACAACGGCTCGGCCAACGACGAGGCCGGGGCGCTGCGGGAGCGCTTCGGCGAGCGTATCGTCCTCATCGCCAACGACCGCAACTACGGCTTCACCGGTGGCTGTAACATCGGCGCCGCCCGTGCCTTGCAGACGGGCTGCGATTACCTGCTCCTGCTCAACAACGACACCGTGGTGGCCCCCGACTTCCTGGAGGAGATGGTCAAGGCCGCCGAGGCCCTGCCCGACGCCGCCGCCCTCTGCCCCAAGGTCTACTTCCTGGACTGGCCCGACGTCATCTATTCGGCGGGGGGACAGGTGAACCTGTGGCTGGGGCGCTCGCGGCAGATAGGACGTGGTCAACGGGACCGGGGGCAGTTCGACCGCCTCCGTCCCTGCGATTACGCCGACGGCTGCTGCATGCTCATACCCCGCCGCGCCTGGGAGCTGGTGGGGCCCCTGGACGACGACTACTTCACCTACTGGGAGGAGACGGACTGGTGCTTCCGGGCGCGGGAAAAGGGGCTGCGGTCGTATTACGTGCCTACGGCCCGCGTCTGGCACAAGGCGGCCCGTTCGGTGGACCCGGATCCCCGCTTCTACTACTTCTTCCGCCGCAACGCCGTCCTCTTCCTGCGCAAGCGGGGGCGGCCCTATCACCTGGCCACGGCCCTGCTCTACCACTACCTGGTCCTGGCCCCCTGGTTCCTGCTCCGACACCCAGGACGCTGGCGCAGGGCCTTCGCCGAGGCCCGGGCGCTCCTTTTCCACCTGCGTGGTAGGGCCGCCAGCGGCTAGCCCAGGCCCAGCAGCCCGGTCACGTGACGGGCGATGGCCAGGCAGGAGGTCAGCCCCGGCGACTCGATGCCCCCCAGGTGGACGTAGCCACGGTCGTGCCAGATGAGGAAGTCCTGGGGCGGGCCGCCGGGGCGCTGCAGCTTGGGCCGGTAGCCCACCTGCCCGGGGGCCAGGTCTTCGGGCCGCAGGTCGGGGTAGAAGGCCCTCCCGGCCTCCAGAAAGCGCTGGCGGGCCGAGTCGTCGTTACGGAAGTCGAGGGGCGCCCCCTCCGGCAGCCACTCGGTGTCGGGGCCCAGGTGCACGTTGCCATCCAGGTCGATGCCCACGTGGATGCCGGCGCCGGTGCGGTCGCTGTTGGGCAAGGGGTAGACCAGGTGGCGCAGGCGGGAGGCCTTCTCCCGGTCCACCAGGTCGTAATAGCGGCCGCGGTTGAGACGGTGGCGAAAGGGCGGGTTGTGGGGGCCGCCATCGGGGTCGTAGCCCAGCAGGGCGCCCAGGCGGTCGGAGTGGAGGCCGGCGGCGTTGACCAGTCGGGCGGTCCCCAACTCACCCTCGTCGCCGTCGGGGCCGCGGTAGCGGACGCGGAAGCCCCCGTCGGCCCGCGCCAGGCCTATGACTTCGTGCCGGAAGGCGACCAGGGCGCCATGGGCCTGGGCCTCCTGGAGCAGGGACCGCATGAGGCCCATCTGGTCTATGACCCCCGAGCTGGGGGAGAAGAAGGCGCCGGCGCAGCGCAGGTGGGGCTCCAGCCGCGCCACCTCCGCCGGCGTCAGCATCTCCAGGCCGGGGGCACCGTTCTGGAGGCCCTGCTGCAGGAGGGCCTCCAGGGCCGGCAGCTCCTCCTCGCGGCGGGCGATGACCAGCTTCCCCAGGCGGCGGTGGCGCACCCCATGGGCCTCGGCCCACTGGTAGAGCAGCCGGTTGCCCTCCACGCAGAGGCGTGTCTTGAGCCAATGGGGCGGAAAGTAGAGGCCGGCATGGATGACGCCGGAGTTGTGGGAGCTGTTCTCCAGCCCGTAGGTGTGGTGCCGCTCCAGCAGGGCGACGCGGCAGCGGGGGGCCAGGGAGGCAGCTATGGCCAGGCCCACCACCCCTGCCCCCACCACCGTCACGTCCACGTCCGGCGCCGGGCCTTGGGGGTCCATCGTCATCTGCCAAGGATAGGAGAGGGCCAGATAGCAGGCAAGGCCGCGGGCTGGTATGCTATCGTCGATTGCACTAGCCGATGGACCAGCGGGGCGCTGCCCCGTCCCCCGTTGTCGGTGCGCCCATGCAGGCCGACTTGGAGGTGCCCGTATACCCTACGCCCAGGGCCAAGCGCCTGCTGGACGTGGTGGTGGCCATGCTGCTGATGGCAGTCCTGTGGCCCATCTGGCTGCTGGCCTGCGTCCTCATCAAGCTGGACTCGCCCGGACCAGTCCTGCTGCGCCAGAGACGGGTGGGCAAGGACGGTCGCGTCTTCACCTTCTACAAGTTCCGCACCCTGGCCGAGGGTGCCCAGGACGACCTGAAGGAGCGGCTGCCGCGGGGGGACCTGCGGCAGCAGCTCCTCAGCCCTCCGGGGCCCAACCGCCGCGCCCGGCCCATCGGCCGCGTCCTGCGGGTCACCACCGTTGACGAGCTGCCCCAGCTCCTAAATGTGCTGCGCGGAGACATGAGCCTGGTAGGGCCCCGCCCCGACGTGCCCGAGATCGTGGCCCTGTGGCCCCCCCATTACCACCAGCGGCACAAGGTCAAGCCGGGGATGACAGGCCTCGCCCAGGTCAATGGCCGCTCCGACCTCACTTACCACGAGAAGATAATGTTCGACCTGGACTACGTGCGCTACCATCCCCTGCGTCGCGACCTGATGATCCTGCTGCGGACGGTGGGCCTGGTGCTCAGCAAGCGCGGCGCCCGCTGAGGACGGAGGGCGGCCATGACGGCGGTGCAGGGGCAGGCAGGGGCTCGGGTCTCGCCCCTGGCCCTGGAGGCGGCAGGGGCCGCGGCCCTGGCTGCCGCCCTGGCCCTGCCGGTGGCCCTGACCGCCCTGCTGGCCCCGGCCGAGGCGGCATGGGCCGTCGTGGGCCTGGGGGCGACCTCCTTCGGGGGGGCCTCCCTAGCTCTGGAGCGTAGGCCCCTGGTGCCCGTAGGCGCCTTCCTTCTCTGGACCGCCACCCAACGGACGGCGGCTGCCCTGGTGGCCCCCTGGGCCGAGGCCGAGGCCGTGCAGGCCCTGTTAGCCTACAAGGAGGCCATGTACCTGGCCCTGCTGGCAGCAGGGCTGGCGGCAACGGCCCGCAGGCTGCTGGCGGGCCAGCGCCTGGACCTGCTGTGGGCGGACCTGCTGGCCCTGGGCTTCCTGGGACTGGTGGGCGTCCACTTCCTGGTCTCCGATGCGCCTTCCGACGACCGTCTGGCCTACCTGCGGCGCTGGTGGGCGCCCTGCCTGCTCTACCTGGCCGGCCGCCTCCTGTGGCCTGACGGTGCCGCCTGGGCCAGGGGGGTGGTGGTCTACCTGGCGCTGATGGGGGCGGTGGCCTCCTTCGGGCTGGTGGAACGCTTCGCCCTGGCCCCGTCCTTCTGGACTGGCCTAGTGCCCTCGGTGGACCTCTACCGGCGGCTGGCGGAGGCGGGCGCCATCCCCAGCGACTGGCTGTTCGTCTACCGGGGGCTGCCCGATGGAGTCCTGGTGTCGCTGCCCCTGGAGGTCCCCGTGCGGCGCCTGGTCTCCACCTTCGTGGAGCCTACCACCCTGGCCTTCGCCCTGGCCCTCGGGGTGACGCTGGCGTCGGGGATGCTGACGGCCGCCCAAGGCAGGGGGCGCTGGGCCTGGGCCGGTGTCCTGGGCCTGCTTACGGCTGCCCTCGTCTTCACGACCGGGCGGGGCGGGATCCTGGCTGCCCTGGTGGGGATGGCCCTTTTGGCCCTAGCCTGTGCGTTGGCGGCCTGGCGGGGGACGCGTAGAGAGGTGTGGCGCGTCCTCGGCGCTTGGGCGGCCATCTTGGCCCCCCTGGGCCTGGCGGGGGCCACGCTGGCCTTGGGGCTGGTTGTCTTCTCGGCGTCCCACGTCCCGGCCCGGGCGGAGGTGGAGGACTTCCTCCTCTGGTCGGCCAACATGCCACCCCCTCAGGCGGCGCCAGGGCCAGCGCCAGGGGCCACGGGCGCCAGCCCTCCCCCAGCCTTTGACCATCCGCCCGGCAGCGCGGCCGAGGGGGCGTCCCGCCACCTGAGTGGCCTGCGGGAGGGGCTGGAGGAGGCCGTCCGCTCCCCCCTGGGGCTGGGGCTGGGACGGGCAGGGGTCTGGAGCGAGGCACCGGAGGTGGGGGGCGAAAGCACTATCGGCGCCCTGGCCGCCCAGCTGGGGCTGCCAGGGCTGTCCCTGTGGGCGGCCTTCGCCCTGGCCCTCGCCCTGGGCCTCGTCCGCCTCGGCCTGCGTCCAGGCGATGGCCCCACCTGTCCCCTGCTGGCCCTGGGGTCGGCCCACCTGGGGCTCCTGGCGGCCTCCTGGTTCACCGAATCGGCCTCGGGGGTGACGGGGGTGGCGGCCTACTTCCTGCTGGCCGGTTGGGCGCTGGGCATCTGGGGTCGCGAAGGGTGGGCATCCCTTCGGATCGGCGGAGGGGGTAAGGGTTGAGGGTCCTGTTCCTGACCCCGCAGCCGCCCTGGCCGGCCCGCGGCGGAGGGCTCATCAAGACCCGGGCCCTGCTGGAGCACCTGCAGCGCCGGGCGCAGGTGGAGGTGGTCTGCCTGGCCACCCTGGCCGCCCAGACGGCCGGGGCCCCCCTGCCCCGGCCCCGTGGCCTCGGCAGCCTCCTGCGCAGCCTGGCCCTGGCCCTGCCCTTGAGCGTCTACCGCAACTGGAGCGCGGCTGTGGCCCGCGAGGTGTGCCGCCGCCTCGAGGAGGGGTTCGATGCGGTCATCGCCGACCACATCTACGCCGCCGCCTATGTGCCCGACGGCTCCCCCGGGCGACGCATATTGCACCTGCACAATGTGGAGAGCCTGCTATGGCGGCGGGAGGCGCAACTGGAGCGGGACCCCCTGCGGCGGTGGGCCATGCTGCTGGAGGCCCGTAGGCTGCGTCGCTACGAGGCGGCCCAGGTCGGGCGCTTCCACCGGGTCTTCGCTGTCTCGGAGGAGGAGCGGCGGGAGCTGCTGGCCCTGGGGCTGCCCGAGGAGCGGAGCGGCGTCCTGCCCAACGTCCCGTCCCCTGGGCTGCTGGAGCGTCCTCCCCTGCGCTACGAGGAGGCGGGCCCCAGGGTCCTCTACCTGGGGACCCTTTCCTGGCGTCCCAACCAGCGGGGCCTGCGCCGCTTCTTGGCGGAGGGGCTGCCGCACTTGCGGCGGCTGGCCCCTGGGTCCGTGCTCACGGTGGCGGGCAACGGTGCTCCCGCCTGGCTCTCGGCTAGGGCCGGCTCCCTGGCGGGTCTCGAGCTGTGCGGTGCGGTGGACGAAGGGGGCGAGGAGGCCCTCTACCGCTCGGCGCGGGCCTTCCTTGAGCCGGTGCTGGGAGGGGCCGGCACCAAGGTCAAGGTGCTCAATGCCCTGGCCCGTGGGTTGCCGGTGGTCTGCACCCCCGACGGCGCCCGTGGCCTGCACGTGGTCCCTGGCCGTCACCTGCTGGTAGCCCAGGGGCCGAGGGAGCTGGCGGAGGCGGTAGCCCGGTTGCTGGCCTCGCCGGCCCTCTGGCGGGAGTTGGCCGCGGCGGGGCGGGAGCTGGTCCAGAGGCTGTACCAGCCGGAGACGGCCTTCCGCCCCCTGTGCGAGGAGCTGGGCCTGACGTGAGGCGGGCGTCGCTGCTGGGGGTGCGCATCGACCTGGCGTCGCGACGCCAGGCCCTGGAGCTGGTGGGGCAACGGCTGCGGGGCCCCAACGCCGGCCTCCTGTGGGTCGTCACCGTCAACGCCGAATGTCTGGCCATCGCCGCCGCCGACCCTGGCTACCGCCGGGCCATCAACGGCGCCGGTCTCAACCTGGTGGACGGGGCTGGCGTGGCCCTGGCCCTGGCCCTGAAGGGCATGGACGCCGTCGAGCGGCTTCCCGGGGCCGAGCTGGTCTGGGACCTGGCGGCGACCTGCGCGGCCGAAGGGGCGCGCCTCTTCCTGCTGGGGGCCACTCGGCCGGTGCTGGCCGAGGCCATGCGCCGACTTCGTCAGCGCTTCCCGGGTCTGGCGGTGGAGGGGTTGGCGCCCCCCTTCTCGCCCAGCCACCAGTTCCCGCCCCCGCTGGAGCGCGAGGCCCTGGGACACATCCGTCGCTTTGCCCCGCAGGTCCTGTGCGTGGCCCTCGGCATGCCCAAACAGGAGCTCTGGTGCCACGAGCACCTCCGCCGGCTGGAGGCCCTGGGTGTGCGGGTGGCGGTGGGCGTGGGCGGTGCCCTGGACTACATCGCTGGGCGGATGCCGCCCCCGCCGCGGCCGGTGCGGGCGCTGGGGTTGGAGTGGTGCTACCGGTTGCTGAGGGAGCCGCACCGGCGCCTGGGGCGGCAGGCGTCCCGCCTGCCGCGCTTCCTGGTCCTGGCCCTGGCCGAGGCCCTGCGGGAGCGCCTGGCACCCTCGACAGGGCGGCGGCCCCTCTGCTAACATCCAGGTTGGGCCGGGGTGTAGCTCAGCCTGGCAGAGCGCACGGTTCGGGTCCGTGAGGTCGGCGGTTCAAATCCGCCCACCCCGACCATCCCTCTCAGAACCCCCAGCCTGCCCCACCGTATGACTGCTGCAGGCGCTGGGGGCTTGCGCTTGCGGCCGACACCCTGTATAAAAGGCGGGCGGTCAAGGAGGGAGGCCGATAGCCTTATGGTCAACGAGCTGGAGCAACGTTCCCTGCTGCGTCAGCAGACCGAGCTGGCCATTCGCCTGGCCCGAGAGGGGCGCTGGGAGGAGGCAGCCCTGGTGAACCGGGCCATCGTGGACGCCTTTCCCGAGGAGGTGGAAGCATACAACCGCCTGGGTAAGGCGCTCCTGGAGCTGGGGCGCTACGCCGAGGCCCGCGAGGCCTACACCCGCGCCCTGGAGCTGGATCCCCACAACGCCATCGCCCGCCGCAACCTGTCCCGCATCCACCTGTTGGAGGCGGAGGGGGCCAGGGCGACGGCAGGGGGACCGCGGGCGCGTAAGCTGCCGCCCGAGATGTTCATCGAGGAGACGGGCAAGACCTGCATCACCACCCTGGCGCGGCCCAACCGGGAGGCGGCAGCCCGTCTCTCGGCCGGGGACGAGGTCTTCCTGCGCCCCGAGGGTGGTTCCCTGCTGGTGCTGGGACCGGACGGCGAGACCCTGGGCGAGGTCGAGCCGCGCCTGGGCCAGCGCCTGGTCCGCCTCATGGAGGGCGGCAACCGCTACGTGGCTGCCATGAGCAGCCTCACCGATACCGGCGACGTGCGCATTTTCATTCGCGAGGTGTTCCAGCACCCGAGTCAGGCAGGGAGGCCCTCCTTCCCGCCCCAGCGCAGCGCCGAGACCTTCCGCCCCTACACCAAGGAGCGGCTGATTCGGCAGGACAGCTACGATGAGCTGGTGCTGGACGAGGAGCTCATGGAGGAGGCGGAGGAGGAGTGGGCTGAGGAGGCATCGCGCCTCGGCGTCCTCTCGGCCTCCGGACTGTCGGGCGGCGACCTGGGCGAGGAGGAGGGGCAGGAGGAAGAGGACCTGGGGGCCGAGGAAGAGGAGGGCCCCTGACCTCCCCCTCCTGAGAGCCGTCGTCGCCATGCCCCGATGGGGGGCCCGAGCGTGAAGCCCCTGGTGGTGGCCAGTGGCGTGGTCAAGCGCTACGGCCCCTTGACCGCCGTGGACGGCATCTCCTTCCAGGTCCAAGAGGGGGAGTGCTTCGGCATCCTGGGGCCCAACGGCGCCGGCAAGACGACGCTGGTCCGGCTCATGGCCTCCCTTTCGCCCCTGACAGCGGGCCAGATAACGGTGGACGGGCTGGACGTGGCCCGCCAGGGAAGGCAGGTGCGGGCCCGCATCGGGCTAGTCCCCCAGCATGACAACCTGGACCCCGAGCTGACGGCTTGGCAGAACCTGCGCGTCTTCAGTCGCTACTTTGGCATCCCCCGGGCAGTAGCCGAGGAGCGGGCCGCCGAGCTGCTGGACTTCTTCCACCTCCGGGAGCGAGCGCGGCAGCGGGTGGAGACCCTCTCGGCTGGCATGCGGCGCCGCCTCATCATCGCCCGCGCCCTCATCAACGCCCCGAGGCTGTTGGTCCTGGACGAGCCCACCACCGGCCTGGACCCACAGGCGCGACACCTGCTGTGGCAGCGGCTGCGCCAGCTCAAGGCCCAGGGAGTGACCATGGTCCTCACCACCCACTACATGGAAGAGGCAGAGCAGCTCTGCGACCGCCTCATCATCGTCCATGAGGGACGGGTCCTGGCCGAGGGCAGCCCCCAGTCGCTGGTGGAGCGGTTCGTTGGCCGGGAGGTGGCCGAGGTCCACCTGGCCCCCTTCCAGGACGATGCCCCCGTCCGCTCCCGCCTGGCGGGGATAGAGGGCCTCGCCTGGGAGCGGGCCGGCGACATCCTCTTCATCTACGCCCGCAGCAGCGATGGCCTCGACCCGGCCCTCCTGCGGGGAGTGGGCGAGAGGGTGGTGCTGCGTCGGGCCAACCTGGAGGACGTCTTCCTGCGCCTGACGGGGAGGGGGCTGGCCGAATGACCCTGGCCCTGCCCCGCCCCGACCTGTCGCTACGGTCCTTGCGCCTCTGGCAGCGCAACTGGGACGTGCTGCGCAACACCTGGCTCGAGGAGCTGGTCTGGCCCTTCGTGGAACCGTTGGTGACCCTGCTGGCCCTCGGCGTGGGGCTGGGGCAGATCGTCCGGCTGCCGGGGGGACAGAGCTACCTGGAGTTCGTGGCACCGGGGCTGCTGGCCATCTTCCTCATGTGGGCGGCCACCAGCGAGGCCGGCTGGTCCTCTTACTTCCGTCTGGAGAGCGAGCGCATCTTCGATGCCGTGATGGCCACCCCGCTGTCGGTGGACGACATCACCAGCGGCGAGGTCCTTTGGGCGGCCACCCGCGGCCTCATCAGCACCCTGTTCATCCTGGTGGTCATCAGCGTCTTCGGCACGGTGGGCTCGCCCCTGGCCCTGCTAGTGCCCCTGGCGGCGGTGCCCGCCTGCCTGTTCTTCGCCGCCATCTCCCTCTGCAACACGGCCGTGGCACGGTCGGTGCGCTCCCTGAACTACTTCTTCGTCCTCTATGTCACCCCCCAGTTCTGGCTGTCGGGGGCCTGGTTCCCCCTGGAGGAGCTGCCCGAGTGGGCACAGCGCCTCTCCTGGTGGGTCCCCTCGGCCCACGCCGCCGAGCTCTACCGGGGCCTGGTGCAGGGCCGCCTGCAGTGGGGCCACGTGGGTGACCTGGCCTGGCTGGCCGTGGCCGCCCTGCCCTTCTACGCCCTGGCCCTTTTCCTGATGCGGCGGCGGCTGGTCCGCTGATATACTCGGTGCGTGGGGCCCGTCATCGGCATCCCCCTCTGGAGGGCACCGGCCGGCGAACGCTTCCGCCACTACGAGGAGAGCGTGCGCCGGGCCGGCGGCCGGCCGCTGCGCCTCACCCAGGACATGGGCCTCGGGGGCGTTCACGGCCTCCTCATCACCGGCGGGGTGGACGTGGACCCCGCCCTCTACGGCGAGAGGCCCCACCCCAGGACCCAGCGGCCCAACCGGGGGCGGGACGAGCACGAGCTGGCGCTATTGAGGGAGGCGCTGGACCGGGGCCTACCCCTGCTAGGGGTATGCCGTGGGCACCAGCTCCTGAACGTGGCCCTGGGCGGCAGCCTGCTGCAGCACATCGAGGGCGGCAGCCACCAGGCAGACGAGGACGGCGCCTCCGCCTGGCACCTGCTGCGGCTGTCGGCGGGGGGCCTGCTGTGGGAGCTCTACGGCCGCGACGAGGTCTGGGCCAACTCCCGTCACCACCAGGCGGTGACGCCCGAGCGCCTGGCGCCGGGGCTGCGAGTGCTGGCCCTCTCGCCCGATGGCATGGTGGAGGCGGTCCAGGTGGAGGGCCACCCCTGGGCGGTGGGGGTCCAGTGGCACCCCGAGCGCCCCGAGATGTGGGGCGAGGGGCCGCGTCCGGAAGGCCCCATCGCCGAGGCGGCACCGCTGTTCGCCGCCTTCATCGCCGCCTGCCGCTCAAGGTGAATCCGGGGCCGAGAAACGGTATCATAGAAAGTGTATCTGCACTTTCATCGTTCGGTCGGGCAGCCTGAGCTGTCCCCAGCCGTGTCCGTATCCCCGGTGGCGAGGTGATCTAGATGGTGTCTGAGCAGGTGGCGCGGGAGATACGGCCCGTCCGCATCGAGGAGGAGATGCGGGCGGCCTACCTGGACTACGCCATGAGCGTCATCGTCTCCCGCGCCCTCCCCGACGTGCGCGATGGCCTGAAGCCGGTCCAGCGCCGCATCCTCTACGTCATGCAGGAGCTGGGGCTGCGCCCGGGCCAGCCCTACAAGAAGAGCGCCCGCATCGTGGGCGAGGTGCTGGGCAAGTACCACCCCCACGGCGACGACCCCGTCTACGAGGCCATGGTCCGCCTGGCCCAGCCCTTCACCATGCGCTACCCCCTGGTGGACGGGCAGGGCAACTTCGGTTCCATCGACGACGACCCCCCGGCGGCCATGCGCTACACCGAGGCCCGCCTGGCGGCCATCGCCGAGGAGATGCTGGCCGACATCGACAAGGAGACGGTGGACTTCGTTCCCAACTTCGACGATTCCCTGAAGGAGCCGGTGGTGCTGCCGGCCCGCCTGCCCAACCTGCTGGTCAACGGAGCCTCGGGCATCGCCGTGGGCATGGCCACCGATGTCCCGCCCCACAACCTCAGCGAGGTGTGCGACGCCGTCGTCCACCTGCTGGACAAGCCCGACGCCACTACCGAAGAGCTGACGCGCATCGTCCGCGGCCCTGACTTCCCCACCGGCGGCATCATCTTCCGCTACGAGAAGGTGAAGGTCCCCGGCCCCGACGGCCAACGGGTGGAGCGCCGCATCGACGCCATCGGCCATGCCTACGCCGAGGGCAAGGGCCGCATCCTGATGCGGGCGCGGGCCCACATCGAGCCCCAGCCCAGGGGCGGGCACCAGATAGTGGTCACCGAGCTGCCCTACCGGGTGGCCAAGGCAGCCCTGGTGGCCCGCATCGCCGAGCTGGCCCGCGAGCGCCGCATCGAGGGCATCGCCGAGGTCCGGGACGAGTCGGACCGAGAGGGGCTGCGCATCGTCATCGAGGTGAAGCGGGAGGCCAACCCCCAGCAGGTGCTGGCGGCCCTCTACAAGCACACCCCCATGCAGACGGCCTTCAACGCCAACATGCTGGCCCTGGTGGACGGCCAGCCCCGCACCGTGGGCCTCAAGCGCATGCTGGAGGCCTTCATCGCCCACCGACGGGAGGTGGTCCGCCGCCGCTCCCAGTTCGACCTGGAGAGGGCCCGCGAGCGGGAGCACATCCTCCAGGGGCTCCTCAAGGCCTTGGACCACCTGGACGCCGTCATCCGCGCCATCCGCGAGTCGGCCTCGGCCGAGGAGGCCCGCCAGCGGCTCATGGGCCGCCCCTTCGGCCTCAGCGAGCGGCAGGCCCAGGCCGTCCTGGATATGCAGCTGCGCCGCCTGGCCCGCCTCGAGCGGCAGAAGCTGCAGGACGAGTATGCCGAGGTCATCAAGGAGATCGCCCACCTGGAAGACCTGCTGGCCAACCCCCGCAAGATCGACTTCGTCATCAAGGAGGAGATGCGGGAGCTGAAGAAGAGGTATGGCGACCCCCGCCGCACCCAGATCATCGACCAGGAGCCGGAGGAGGTCAGCGAAGAGGACCTGGTGCCCCACCAGGACGTGGTGGTGACCATCTCCGCCCGGGGCTACATCAAGCGGATGCCCCTGTCCACCTACCGCGCCCAGCGGCGGGGCGGCCGCGGCATCACCGCCATGCGCACCCGCGAGGACGACGCTGTGGCCCACCTGGTGGTGGCCGATACCCACGATAGCCTGGTCTTCTTCACCGACCGGGGCCGCTGCTTCCAGGTGAGGGCCTTCGAAATACCGGAGGAGTCGCGCCAGGCCCGCGGCCAGCCCGTCATCAACTTCCTCTCGGGCATGGAGCCCGGCGAACGGGTGACGGCAGTGGTGCGCCACCCCCACGGGGCCGACCACGACTGCCTGGTGATGGCCACCCGCAGGGGGGAGGTGAAGCGCACCCCCCTTTCGGAGTTCGCCTATGCCGGCCGCCGGGGCCTGGTGGCCATGGACCTGGAGCCGGGCGACGAGCTGGTCTCGGCGCGGCTGGCCCGCGACGGCGACGACGCCGTGCTGGTGACGGCCCAGGGCAAGGCCTTGCGCTTCCCCGTGGGGTCCCTCCGTCAGGCATCGCGGCAGTCCGGTGGGGTCAGGGGCATAAAGCTCTCCCCGGGCGACGAGGTGGTGGCCATGGACATCGCCAGGGAGGGCGGCCACCTGCTGGCTGTCACCGCCCGCGGCTACGGCAAGCGGACGCCCCTGGACCAGTACCCCCAGCAGGGCAGGGGCGGGCAGGGCGTCATCACCTACAAGGTCAGCGACCGCACCGGCCCCGTGGCCGCGGCGCGGGTGGTGCGGGACGGCGACGAGGTGGCCGTGGCCTCCCAGGACGGCGTCATGCTGCGCACGCCGGTGGAGGAGATCTCGGTCCAGGGGCGGGGCACCCAGGGCGTGAGGCTGATGGACCTCTCGCCGGGGGACGCCGTGGCCTGCATGGCCGTTGTCTCCCTGCGGGCGGCAGCCGCCCAGACCTAGGCCTCCGGCGCCGCCATGGCCACCGACTTCGCCCGTGCCCTGGTCTCCTTCTTTGCCATCATCGACCCCGTCGGCAACGTGCTGGTCTTCTACCTGCTGACGGCCCAGTTGCCGCGGGGGCTGCAGGTGCGGGCGGCCACCGTTTCGGTGCTGGCGGCCTTCCTGTTGCTGGCCGTGTTCGCCCTGGGCGGGGAGCAGGTCCTGGACTTCATGGGCATTTCGGCCCAGAGCTTTCAGGTGGCGGCCGGTGCGCTCCTGGTGCTGCCGGCCTACCGCATGGTGGAGCGGGGCCAGAGCCTGGACGTTAGCGACGCCGATGGGTTGCGGGCGGACATCTTCCAGGTGGCGCTGGTGCCCTTGGCCGTGCCGCTCCTGTCCGGTCCCGGGGCGCTGGCCACCGCCGTGTCCCTGTCACAGGACATGGGGTCAGGGCTGACCATCGGCGCCGCGGCGGTGGTGTTCCTTTTGGCCTGGGCCCTCTTCGCCTGGGCGGAGGCGGTGTTCCGGCTCTTGGGGGAGTCGGCCTTGCGGGTGCTGACGCGGCTGGTAGGGGTGCTGCTCATGGCCATCGCCGTGGACTTCATCCTGGAGGGGGCGCGCACCTTCCTGGCCTAGTAGCCCCGCAGGGGGTCCACCACGTTGCGCAAGGGCTCGCCGGCCAGGTAGCGTCGTAGGTTGTCGCAGAAAAGGTCCACCGCCCGCTCCATGTAGCGGGGGGTCCCGCCTGAGATGTGGGGGGTCAGCAGCACGTTGGGCAGACCCCACAGGTCGCTGTCGGCCGGCAGGGGCTCCTGGCTGAAGACGTCCAGCACCGCGCCCCCCAAGTGTCCGGAGCGCAGGGCCTCCACCAGGGCGTCCTCGTCCACCACCGGCCCACGGGCCACGTTTATCAGGCAGGCGCCCTGCCTCATGCTCGCCAGCTCCTGCCGACCGATGAGGCCCCGCGTCTCAGGGGTGAGGGGCACCGCCAGCACCAGGTAGTCGGCCTCGGCCAGCAGCTGCGGCAGATGGGAGGGCGGCAGCAGCAGATCTACCTCGGGGGCATCGGGCGGACGCTCCTGGGGCTCCTGACAGGAGCGGCGACAGGCCAGCACCCGCATGCCCAGGGCCTTGGCCAGCCTGGCCACCTCGCGGCCGATGGCCCCCAGCCCAACGATGGCCACCGTCTTCCCGTGCAGCTCGTCGGGCAGGTAGGGGCGCCAGGCCCGCTCCCGCTGGGCGGCCATGGCCTGGGGGAAGCCCTTGGCCAGGGCCAGCATGGCCCCCAGCACGTATTCGCCGATGGGCACGGCGTGGATGCCGCTGGCGGTGGTGACGGTGATGCCGCTCCTCAGGACCGGGCTCTCCAGCAGCCGGTCGACGCCGGCGCTGGTCAGCTGCAGCCAGCGCAGCCTGGGCGCCAGCTGGGGCAGGTCCGGCGGCACGATGGGGCTGCTCAGAAGGACCTCCGCCTCGCCCAGGAGCGACAGCAGCGAGCGGTGGGCCTCCTCCTGGTCCTCCTGGGACGGCTCCGGGCTCTCCCGGTAGACGATGTGGAGGCTTCGACCGCCGCGGTAGGCCTGGCGTTGGGCACGGGTGAGGACGCTCACCTTGAGGCGTCCGTCCACGGCCCGTATGCGCTCCAACAGCTCGGGGGCGATGCCCAAGGCAATGACCACGTTCACCGCCGTCATCCTGCTGGCCCATTATAGCCACCAGCGGCTCCAGAGGGCAGGCGATACAATGGGCCTGTAGGGGTGTGGTCCATGACTGCGGCCCGCTATTTCGACCCAGCGGCACGGCCCAAGCGGGCGGCAGCGGCCGCCTCGGTGGCCATCAACCTTCTCCTCATCGCCGTGGAGGGGGCGGTGGCCTTCTTCACCGGCTCCCTGGCCGTCCTGGCCGATGCCGGCCACTCGGTCTTCGACTTGGTGGCCTCCCTGTTCGCCTACTGGGGCGTGACCATGGCCGCCCGTCCTCCCGACCGGTCCCATCCCTATGGTCATGCCAAGTTCGAGAACTTTTCGTCCCTGGTGCAGGTGGCCCTGGTGGGCCTCATCGCCGTCTTCATAGCCGCCGAGGTGGTGGTGCGACTGGCCACCGGCTACCACCTAAAGGTGCCCGACGCAGCCATCGCCGTAGTGGCGGCGACCATCGTGGTGGACTTCGCGGCCGCCCGCTACCTGGGCAGCGTGGCCCGCGCCTACGGGTCCTACGCCCTGGAGGCCGATGCCTTCCACTTCTCCACCGACCTGTGGGCCAAGGCGGCGGCCCTGGCGGGGCTGCTGGGCGGACGCCTGGGCCAGCAGTGGCTGGACCCGGCAGCGGCCCTGGCGGTGGCGGCGGTGATGGTCTACACGGCTGCCAGGCTGGGCCTGCGGACCAGCAGCGTCCTGCTGGACGCTGCGCCCCCGTCGGCGGTGGAGGGACAGGTCCGCCGCATCCTGGACGAGGAGGTCCGCGGCGTATACCACTCGCTGCGCATGCGTCAGGCGGGCAAGTGGGTCCACCTGGACGTGGCCCTGGACCTGCCTGGCCACATCAGCCTGGCCGAGGCCCATGAGCTGGCCTGCCGCATCAGCCGCCGCCTCTGCCGCGAGGTCCCGGAGGTGCGGGACGCTGTAGTCTATGTGGAGCCCTACAGCCACCACGCCGAGCAGGAGGGTGACCGGGTCAGCGGCCCACCGCCAGACGCTCGCTGAGCCAGCGGGGCAGCCCTGCCGCTTCCATTAGCCTCTGGGTGGCGGCGATGTCGTATTCGACCCGGTGCAGCGATACGGTGCCCCTGTCGCTGTCGTAGATGGCGTAAGAGGCCCGGGGGTCCCCGTCCCGCGGCTGGCCCACGCTGCCCGGGTTGATGACCAGCCGCGGCCCCTGTCGGAGCTCCACCACCGCCCCGTCAGGCAGATAGAAGAGCTCGCAGCCCTGAGGGAGCGTATCGTCCTCCACCACCAGCATGGGGATATGGGTGTGGCCCACCAGGCCGAAGGGCGTGCCCTGGAGGCGCAGGTGACCGCGGGCGGCATCGTAGGAGTAGAGATATTCCCAGACAGGCCAGCGCAGGGTCCCGTGCACCAGCGTGAAGTCGTCGCGCTGCAGGATCTGGGGGAGGGACTCGATGTAGCGTCGCTGGGGCTCTTGCAGCTGCCGGGCCGTCCAACGGACGGCGGCGGCAGCGGCAGGGTTGAAGTCGTCGGTGGGGAGCAGGCCCACGGCGGCCAGGTCGTGGTTGCCCACCACCGCCTGGGCCCCCGACTCCCGCAGCCGCTCCAGCACCTGGCAGGGCTGGGGGCCATAGCCCACCATGTCCCCCAAGCACCAGAGGCCGTCCAGGGCGCCCTGGGCCTCGGCGTGGCGCAGCACCGCCTCCAGGGCCACCAGGTTGGCATGGACGTCAGAGACGATGGCGATGCGCATGACGCCGACGGCATCTTAGGCCAGACCGGCCCCCGCCGGCAAACTCGCCCCTGCCCCGGGGCCGTGCGATAATCGCTGGCGATGGAGGTAGGGGCCATCGGCGAGTTCGGCCTCATCGGGCGGCTGGCGGCCCTGGTGGGGCGGCCAGCGCCGGGGCTGGTGGTGGGCATCGGCGACGACGCCGCCGTCTGGCGGGCCGGCGACACCTATGTGGTGGCCACCACCGACACCCTCGTAGCCGGCGTCCACTTCCTCCCCGGCCTGCACCCTTGGCCCGACCTGGGCTGGAAGGCCTTAGCGGTGAACGTCAGCGACGTGGCGGCCATGGGCGGGGTGCCCGAGTTCGCCCTGGTGACCCTCGCCCTGCCGCCCGAAACGTCCCTGGAGGCGGTGGAGGCCCTCTACCGCGGCCTGGACGACTGCGCCCGCGCCTACGGCGTGACGGTGGCTGGGGGCGACGTGGTGCGGGCGGGCGAGCTGGCCATTACGGTGGCCCTCCTGGGCCATGCCCAGACCGGTGCCGATGGGCACCCCCTGCTCCTGCGCAGGGACGGGGCCCGCCCGGGCCACGCCCTGGCCGTCAGCGGCACCCTGGGCGATGCCGCTGCCGGCCTCGAACTGCTGCAGGCCGGCGCCCGCGAGGGGCCGCTGGTGTCGGCCCACCTGCGGCCCAGGCCGCCCCTGGCCCTGGGGCAGCGCGCCGCTCGCCTGGGCATCCCTTGCGGTATAGATGTCTCCGATGGTCTCCTGCAGGACTTGGGCCACGTCTGCCGCCTGAGCGGCGTGGGAGCGGTGGTGCGGGCGGCTGACCTGCCCATTGGCGACGAGCTGCGGCGGGCCTTTCCCGACCGGGCCCTGGCCCTGGCCTGCAGCGGCGGCGAGGACTACCAGCTCCTCCTGGCCGGCCCGCGGGAGGCGCTGGAGGGGCTGGCCGGGAACGCCGATGTGCCCCTGTCGGTGGTCGGAGAAATCGTCGCCGGGGAGGGGGTGCAGCTGGTGGACGAGACCGGTAGGCCCCTTGAGGTCCCGATGGCCGGCTGGGACCACCTGCGGCGCCTATGAGCGGCGAAGTGGTGGTGGAGAGCCGCGGCCCGGCCCAGACCCGTCGCCTGGGCGAGAGGCTGGCGCGGCACCTGCAGGCGGGCGACGTGCTCCTGCTCTCGGGGGAGCTGGGTGCGGGCAAGACGGTCCTGGTGCAGGGACTGGCGCGTGGCCTGGGGGTGAAGGAGGGCGTCTCCAGCAAGTCCTTCGTCCTGCTGGGCGAATACGAGGGGCGGCTCAAGCTCTACCATGCCGACCTCTACCGCCTAGAGGCGCCCGAGGAGGCCGAGGAGCTGGCCCTGGACGAGCTCTGCCGCGACGGGGTGCTGGTGGTCGAATGGCCCGAGCGGGCCTGGCACGTCTTCCCGCCCGACCACCTGCTGGTCAGGATCCAGGTGACGGGAGCCCGGACGCGCCGCTTGCTCCTGTCGGCGGCGGGCGAGCGCTCGCGGCGGCTCTTGTCGGCCATTGCCGAGGCCGCGGCCGGCAGTGCCCGGGGTTAGCAGCCGGCAGGCCCGGGAGTCCGAGCTATGGAGCTGTCGCTGGACACCGCCTCCGAGATGGCCTCGGTGGCCCTGTCCCGTGAGGGGAAGCTGGTGGCCGAGGTCACCTGGCGTTGCCGTCGCAACCACACGGTGGAGCTGCTGCCCACACTGGACAGGCTGCTGGGCCAGGCCGGAGCGGGTAAGGGAGACCTGCGGGCCGTCTTCGTCTGCCTCGGGCCGGGCATGTATACGGGGCTGCGGGTGGGGGTGGCCGTGGCCCAGGGCCTGGCCTACGCCCTGGGGCTGACGGCGGTAGGGGTGGGAAGGCTGGAGCTGGACGCCTATCCCCTCCTTTGGTGCGGGCGGCCGGTGGTAGCCGTACACCAGGCCGGCCGTGGCGAGCTGGCCTGGGCCGCCTACGCGCTGCGCCAAGGAGGCATAACGGAGTTGGTGGCCCCCCGTCTGTCGCGGCCGGAGGAGCTGCTCAAGGAGATGCCAGAGGGGGCCGTCCTCTGTGGAGAGGTGCCGTCGGAGGTCCTGGAGGGCCTTCCCCCCGGCGGCCCGGTCGTTGTTACGGGAGAGGGGACACGCCGTCGGGCTGCCCACCTGGCCGAGCTGGGCTGGCTGCGGCTACAGGCTGGCAAGGCTGTCCTGCCCTCCCTGCTGCGCCCCCTCTACCTGCGGGAGCCGGCCACGGGCCCGCCGCCGAGACCATAGTCGGGAGGTGTAAAATGGCCCAGAACATGCAGCGCACCCTCGTCCTCATCAAGCCCGACGCCGTCCAGCGGGGCCTGATAGGGGAGATCATCTCCCGCCTGGAGCGACGGGGCCTGCGCATCGCCGCCCTGCGCCTGCTGCGGGTAGACCAGGAACTGGCCCGGCGCCACTACGCCGAGCATGCCGACAAGCCCTTCTTCGGACAGCTGGTGGGCTTCATCACCTCGGCCCCCATCGTCGCTGCCGTGGTAGAGGGCCCCCACGCGGTGGAGGTGGTGCGCCAGACCATGGGCGCCACCGATCCCAAGAAAGCGGCGCCGGGCACCATCCGGGGCGACCTGGGGCTGGACATCACCCACAACCTGATCCACGGCTCCGACTCCGAGGAGACCGCCCGCCGCGAGATCTCCCTCTTCTTCGACGAGGCGGACATCATCTCTTACCGGCGGGACGTGGACCGCTGGGCATTCGGCGACGGCGAGTGAGGTGGGGGACATGACGGCCGCCCAAGACCTGCGCCTTTCGCCGGAGGAGTTGCGCCTGACGGTGGACCCGGCCCGTTTCCGCTTCCAGAAAACGGACGAGGTGGCACCCCTGGAGGAGTTCGTCGGGCAGGAGCGGGCCATCCGCGCCCTGGAGTTCGGCCTCAGCGTGGAGCGTCCCGGCTATAACATCTTCGTCAGCGGTCTTACCGGCACCGGCCGCACCAGCGCCATCCGCGAGTATGTGCGACGGGCCATCGCCCGCCAACAGGAGGCGGGGGTGGTGCGGCGGCCCGACGACTGGTGCTATCTCTACAACTTCCGCGACCCCGACCGACCCCGCGCCGTCCGTCTGCCGGCCGGGGAGGGCCGCCGCCTGCGGGAGGGGCTGCGGGAGCTGCTGGAGAACGCCCAGGCCTTCATCAAGCGGGCCTTTGCCAGCGAGGACTACGAGCAGCAGCGGCGCGAGATCATCGACGCCAGCCAGCGGGAGGCCCAGCGGCTGATGGAGCAGGCCCAGCAGCAGGCCCAGGTGGCGGGCTTCGCCCTGCGCTTCTCGCCTATGGGGGTGGCGGTGGTGCCCCTTATCGGCGGGCGGCCGGCCTCGCCCGAGGAGCTGGCCAACCTGGACCCCATCCTGCGGCGGGCCCTGGAGGAGCGCCAGCGCCAGGTCTCGGAAATGGTGAACGAGGTGGGCGAGCGGCTGCGGGCCCTGGAGCAGGAACTGATGCAGAAGTTGCGGGAACTGGACCGGCAGGTGGGCGAGAACGCCGTCAACGCCCTCTTCCGGCGGGCCATCGAGTCCTTCCGACAGTACCCGGAGGTGGCATCCTTCCTGGAGGAGCTACGGGCCCACACCCTGGCCAACCTGGACCTGTTCCGGGCTGACCAGCCGCCGCTGCCGCCCGTGGCCCGCCCCAGTCCCGAGGGACAGGTGGACCCCTTCCTGGCCTTCCGTTGCAACCTGTTCGTGGACAACGGTCAGGCGGAGGGGCCGCCCATCATCATCGAGACCAACCCTACCTGGTCCAACCTATTCGGGCGCATCGAGCGCAAGGCCTATATGGGCACCTACTTCAGCGACCACACCCTCCTGCGGCCGGGGGCGGTGCACCGGGCCAACGGCGGCTATCTCATCCTGGACATCAACGACCTGGCCACCAAACCGGGCTCCTGGGAGGGGCTGAAGCGGGTGCTGCGCACCGGCCAGGTCCGCTTGGAGGACCCCATGGAGGGGCTAGGGCTGCTGGTGCCCCAGGGCCTGCGGCCCGAGCCCATACCCGTGCAGATGAAGGTCATCATAACCGGCGACCCCCTCAGCTACTTCCTGCTCTCCACCTATGACCCCCATTTCTGGGAGCTGTTCAAGGTCAAGGCCGACTTCGACCACCAGATACCCCTGTCCGACGAGACCCTGGGGCTTTATGCCCGCTTCGTGTCGGGCTGCTGCCGCGACGAGTCCCTTCGCCCCTTCCAGGCCGACGCTGTGGCCAAGGTGGTGGAGCACGCCTCGCGGATGGTGGACGACCAGGAGAAGCTAACGGCCCGCTTCGGGCAGCTGCGGGACATCCTGGTGGAGGCCGACTACTGGGCTGCCCAGGAGGGGGCCGAGGCCGTGGCTGCCCACCACGTCCAGCGGGCGGTGCGCGAGAAGTATTACCGCCTCAACCTGGTGGAGGAGCGGGTCCGGGAGCTCATCACCCGGGGGATCATCATGGTGGACGTAGAGGGGGCGGTGGTGGGCCAGGTGAACGGCCTGGCAGTGCTGGACATGGGCGATTTCAGCTTCGGGCGCCCCTCCCGCATCACGGCCCGCGTCTTCCTGGGGCAGCGGGGCATCGTGAGCATCGACCGCGAGTCCCAGCTCTCGGGGCGCATCCACGACAAGGGGGTCTTCACCATCAGCGGCTACCTGGGCTGGAAGTATGCCCAGGAGCGGCCCCTGTCCCTGTCGGCCAGCGTCTCCTTCGAGCAGGCCTACGAACCGGTGGAGGGGGACTCGGCCTCTCTGGCCGAGCTATGCGCCATCCTGTCGGCAGTGGCCCAGGTGCCGCTGCGTCAGGACCTGGCCGTCACCGGCTCCGTCAACCAGAAGGGCGAGGTCCAGCCGGTGGGCGGCGTGAACCAGAAGGTCGAGGGCTTCTTCGAGGTGTGCCGGGCCAAGGGCCTCACGGGCAGCCAGGGCGTCATCATCCCCGCCCGCAACCGTCGCCACCTCAACCTGCGGGAGGAGGTGGTGGAGGCAGTGCGCCAGGGCCAGTTCCATATCTACGCGGTGGAGACGGTGGACCAGGCCCTGGAGCTGCTGACGGGCCTGCCGGCCGGGGAGCGCCAGCCTGATGGCACCTACCCCGAGGGCACCCTTAACGCCCTGGTGGACGCCCGCCTGCGGGAGATGGGCGAGGCCCTGCGACGGGCGGGACGCCCCCGCGAGCGGGAGGAGGCCGAGGAGAAGGAGGACACAGAGAAGGACAAGGAGCCATCGTCATGAGCGGCAACGCCACCTGGCAGCACCGTTACGTCGAGGCCAACGGCATCCGCCTGCGCTACGTGGAGGCCGGCGACGGCTTCCCCGTCGTCCTCCTGCACGGCTTCCCGGAGCTGTGGTACTCCTGGCGCTACCAGATACCGGCCCTGGCCGCGGCCGGCCTGAGGGCCATCGCCCCCGACCTCCGGGGCTACGGCGAGAGCGACAAGCCACCGCGTATCGAGGACTACGACATCCAGCACCTGGTGGGCGACGTGGTGGGCCTGCTGGACGCCCTGGGGCTGGAGAGGGCGGTGCTGGTGGGCCACGACTGGGGCAGCATCGTCCTCTGGATGGTGGCGGTCATGCACCCTCAGCGGGTGGAGCGGGTGGTCAGCCTGAACGTGCCCTATCGCGGCCGCCCGGGGTTCCCGCCCACCGCCCGGCTGCGACAGGCGGTGGAGTCGGGCGCCAGCCAGTTCAACTACGTGCTCACCTTCCAGGAGCCGGGCCACGCCGAGGCCATCTTCGCCCAGGACCTGCCGGGCCGCCTGCGCCGGCTCTACGAGGGGGCGGCGGGGCGCCCCGACTTCCTGTCAGAACAGGACTTCCAGGTCTACCTGCGGGCCTTCCAGGAGGGGGGCCTCACGGGGCCCTTGAACTACTACCGCAACATCGACCGCAACTGGGAGCTGACGGACCACCTGCACGACCGCCAGGTGACGTGCCCGGCCCTGCTGGTGATGACCGACCGCGACCCGGTCCTGCGCCCCGAGATGGCCCAGGGCATGGAGCGGTGGGTCCCCAACCTGCGCCTGGAGATGGTCCGCGACTGCGGCCACTGGACCCAGCAGGAGCGGCCGGAGGAGGTGAACCGGCTGCTGCTGGACTTCCTGGGCGACCTGGCCCGCCGCTGACCCCTACCAGCGCTCGTAGTGGACCAGCTCTTCCAGGGGCAGGCGGGGCTGGCCCCGGTGCCGCGACTCCTCCGACACCGGGTAGCCGAAGGCGATGGCGTTGGCTGCCCGCCACCCCTCAGGCAGCCCCAACACCTGACGGGCCCGCTGGCGGTCATGGAGGGTGAAGGGGCAGGAGGCGACGCCGTGGGCCCAGGCGGCCACCATCATGTTCTGGGCAGTACGGCCCACGTCGTAGTCGGAGGCGGTATCGGGCACGGCGATGACTATCACCAGCGGGGCGGCGGGCGTCCAGGCGGCGAAGCTGCCCGCGCTGGCCACAGCCTCCTTCTGGGCCTGTTGGCGGACCACGATGAAGCGGCAGGGCTGGGTGTTCTTGGAGCTACCGGCCATGCGGCCCGCCTGCAGTATGCGCCGCACCACCTCGTCGGGTATGGGGTCGGGCCGGAACTGGCGAGAGTCGCGCTTGCTCACCACCACCCTGTAGGCGATGGGCACGCTCATGCTCGACCTCCTCAACGGGGCCGTTACTGCACCCTGACCACCGGCCGCGCCCGGTGCCACAGCCCCTCCAAGTCGTAATAGGAACGCTCCTCGGGGCCGAAGATGTGGACCACGATGTCCCCCAGGTCCAGGAGGACCCAGCCGGACTCTGGCTCACCCTCCCGTCCCAGGGGGGCCAGCTGCTCGCGGCCCAGCTCCTCCTCCAGGGCGGCCAGGATGGCCTCGATCTGACGCTTGGAATCGCCGGTGGCTATCAGGAAGTAGTCGGCGAAGGTGGCTACGGGGCTGATATCCAGGAGCACGATGTCGCTGGCCTGCTTCTCCGAGAGCAGGTCCACCAGCCGTCGGGCCAGTGTGGCCGGGTCGTATCGCACGGCGGCACCCAGCTACATCACCTCCTGGTGGGGCCTTTTGGCCTTGTCGCCGCCATTATAACATGGTCGTGGAGATGGGCAGGAAGCGCGTGCTGGTGGCCATGTCAGGCGGCGTCGACTCCTCGGTGGCCGCCGCCCTCCTCCTCGAGCAGGGCTACCAGGTGGTGGGGGTCACCATGCGTCTCTGGACCCTGGAAGACCCCCTGGCCCCCAGGCTGCAGCGCCGCTGTTGCTCGGTCGAGGACACGGAGGACGCCCGCGCCGCCGCCGACGTGCTGGGCATCCCCCACTACGTCCTCAACTTCGAGCGCCAGTTCCAGGCCCAGGTGGTGGACTACTTCGTGGGCGAGTATGCCTCCGGCCGCACCCCCAACCCCTGCATCGCCTGCAACCAGCACATCAAGTTCGGGCCGCTGCTGGAGTATGCGGCAGCGCTGGGCTGCGACTACGTGGCCACCGGCCACTACGTGCGCCGCCGCCTGGGGCTCCAGGGCTATGAGCTGTGGCGGGCGGTGGACCCCCAGAAGGACCAGTCCTATGTCCTTTACATGCTGGGACAGGAGGAGTTGGCCCGCACCCTCTTCCCCGTCGGCGAGCACACCAAGGACGAGGTGCGGGCCATGGCCCGTCGGCTGGGGCTTCCCAATGCCGATAAGCCCGACTCGGCCGACATCTGCTTCGTGCCCAATGGCGATTACCGCTCCTTCGTGCGGCAGCGGGCGGCGGTGGCCCCAGGCCCCATCGTCGACCGCCAGGGGAACGTGCTGGGCGAGCATACGGGCATCGTGGGCTATACGGTGGGGCAGCGTCGCGGCCTCCCTGCCCGGGGCGGCTCCCGCCCCCTCTATGTGCTGGAGGTGGACGCCCGGGCTAACGCCATCGTCGTGGGCGGCGAGGAGGAGCTGTACGCCGAGGGGGCCGAGTGCACCGCCCTCCGCTTCGTCTGCGGCCGCCCGCCGGCGGAGGCGGTGGAGGTGGAGGCCAAGGTCCGCTACCGTGCCCCGACGGTGCCCGCCCTGCTGACGGCGGACGGGGAGCGCGGGGAGGTCCGCTTCCGCGAGCCGCAGAGGGCCGTAGCCCCCGGACAGGCCATCGTCTTCTATCAGGGGGAGCGGGTGCTAGGAGGAGGCATCATCGCCCGGGTGCTCCGTCCCGGCCGGTAGTGCCTGGGGGCCCCGTCTGATATAATGGGCGCTACGCGGGCGGGCCAGGCAAGGCGAGAGGCAGTTATGGGCATCGATACCCTGCAGGACCTGCGCGATGTCACCGTCGTCGCCTTTACCATCGCCGGCACCGTTGTCTTCCTCATGGGGATCCTGCTGTCGCTGGCCCTCCTCTGGTTGGTGTTGCAGCTGCGGGGGATGGTATCGCAGCTCAACCACCTGCTGAGCGATAATCTGCCCCCCGCCCTTTCCAGCCTGCGCGAGAGCGCCGACACCATCCGCTCCACCACCGCCTTCGTCTCGGAGACGGTGGTGAGGCCGGTGGCCAAGGGCTACGGCCTGCTGATGGCCGCCCGCCAGTTCCTCTCGGTCCTGGGACGGGTGCGGGGGCGTGGCCGCCCCAGGTGAGGTGAAGGGGCATGCGCTTCTTGCTGGGGGTGGCTCTGGGGATAGCGACGGGGCTGGCCGCCTACCTGCTGCTCTCGCCGGCCCGCAAGGAGGACATCAAACGCCGTCTGCAGGGCATGACGGGGGGCCAGGAGCCCCACCTGCTGCAGCCCCTGCGCCAGATGGCCGAGGACGCCGCCAGCCAGGCCCGCCAGGCCTGGGAGGAGGCGCGCCAGGCAGCGCGCCAGGCCGAGCAAGAGATGCTGCAGCGCTATCAGCGCCTGCGCCACCGCGAGGACGAGCGGCGACGCTAGCTGCCCTGCCAATGGGGCGGCCGTTTGTCCAGGAAGGCGCACATCCCCTCCTGGGCGTCCGCCGCCAGGGCGTTGAGGGACATGACCTCCTGGGCGTAGAGATAGGCCTGGTGCTGGGGCATCTCCAGCTGGCGGTAGAAGGCCTGCTTGCCCAGGCCCACCACGAAGGGGCTCGAGGCGGCTATCCTCTCGGCCAGGGCCTGCACCTCCGCCTCCAGCCGCTCGGCCGGCACCACCCGGTTGACCAGGCCGTAGTGCAACGCCTCCTGGGCGCTGATGGGCTCCCCCGTCAGCAGCATCTCCATCACCTTCTTGCGCGGGAGGTTGCGGCTGACGGCCACCATGGGGGTGGAGCAGAAGAGGCCGATCCTGACGCCGGGGGTGGCGAAGCGGGCGTCCTCCGAGGCCAAGGCCAGGTCACAGGTGGCCACCAGCTGGCAGCCGGCGGCGGTGGCGATGCCGTGGACCTGGGCGATCACCGGCTGGGGGATGGACTGGACGGTGTCCATCAGCTGGGTGCAGGTCTCGAACAGGTGGCGGTAGAAGGTGGCGTCCTTGCCCACCATCTCGGCGATGTCGTGGCCGGCGCAGAAGGCGGGGCCGTTGCCCCTCAGCACGGCCACGGCCAGGCCCCTGTCCTGGCCGATGGCCCGGAAGCAGTCCGTCAGCTCCTGCATGTGCTCCAGGGAGAGGGCGTTGCGTTTGTCAGGTCGGTTCATGGTCACGTAGGCGATGCGCCCTCTCACCTCGAAGAGGACGTTGCGGTAGGTCCTGATAGCGCCCATGACTTCCAACCCCCTCGGCACCGACGACGGCGGCCGCACCGGTCCTTCCCCCTCAGCTTAAACCTGCGCACCGTGCCCGTCGAGGTGTCGGGCGGCCCGTGGGGACTCGGGGGACAGGGGGCAGGAGCTGGTCTGGCGGAGGGGGTGGGATTCGAACCCACGGTGCCCGTGGTGAGGCACACGCGCTCTCCAGGCGCGCCCGTTCAGCCGCTCCGGCACCCCTCCGCCTGCTTGGGCCCACTCCCTATTATGCCCTGGCCGGCGGGCCTCCGTCATTGCCGCCCTGGGCTTGTGCGCCTATCGGCCGTCGCCCTATAGTGGGGTGAGAGGCCGGTCCCCCATGCGCCGCGTGGCCATCGTCTCGCCCCTGCGCACGCCCGTAGGCCGCTTCGGCGGTGCCCTGCGCGACGTCCCCGCCGAGGAGCTGGGGGCCATCGCCATCCGTGCCCTGCTGGAGCGGACCCGTATCGACCCCCAACTGGTGGACGACGTGGTCCTGGCCCAGAGCTATCCCAACGGCGAGGCGGCCAACATCGGCCGCTACTGCGCCCTCAAGGCGGGGCTGCCGGTGACGGTGCCGGGGATGCAGCTGGACCGCCGCTGCGCCTCCGGCCTGCAGGCCGTTTGTCTGGCGGCCATGATGGTCCAGACGGGGGTCGCCGACATCGTCATAGCCGGGGGCGTCGAGAGCATGAGCAACGCCGAGTACTACGTCACGGGCATGCGCTGGGGCGTGCGCATGGGCTCGGTGCAGATGCACGACCGCCTCTTTCGCTCCCGGGAGCGCATGAGCCCGCCCGAGTCCTACCCCGTCTCGGGCATGATCGAGACGGCCGAGAACCTGGCCCGCCGCTACCAGATCTCCCGCGAGGAGCAGGACCGCTACGCCCTCCTCAGCCACCGCAAGGCGGTGGCGGCCCAGAAGGCCGGCCGCTTCCAGGAGGAGATGGTGCCGGTGACAGTGCCCGGCAAGGGCGGGGGACACCTGGTGGACCGGGACGAGGGGCCACGGGAGGACACCACCCTGGAGCAGCTCGCCCGCCTGCCGCCGGTCTACCCCGACGGCACCGTCACCGCCGGCAACGCCAGTCAGCAGAACGACGGGGCCGCCGTCTGCCTGGTGGTGGCTGAAGAGCGGCTGGGGCCCCTCGGCCTGGAGCCTATGGCCTACCTGCGGTCGTGGGCGGTGGCTGGCGTCGAGCCTTCCTGCATGGGCATCGGGCCGGTGCCCGCCACCGAGAAGGCGCTGGCCAGGGCCGGCCTGCGGCTGGACGATATGGGGGTCATCGAGCTGAACGAGGCCTTCGCCGCCCAGGTGCTGGCGGTGTTGAGGGAGTGGGGCCTCTCGCCCGAGGACGAGCGCTTGAACCCCAACGGCTCCGGCATCTCTCTGGGCCACCCCATCGCTGCCACCGGCGCCCGCATCCTGGCCACCCTCCTGCACGAGATGCGGCGCAGGGGTGCCCGCTATGGCCTGGAGACCATGTGCGTGGGTGGTGGACAGGGCATGGCGGCGGTCTTCGAACTACCGTGACGGCCTCCCCTGCGGCGGCCAGGAGGGGACGGTTGCGTCTGCTGGGAGACGCTGGCGGAGGGGGTGGGATTCGAACCCACGAGGGGCACGGGGCCCCTAGCGGTTTTCGAGACCGCCCCGTTCAGCCGCTCCGGCACCCCTCCCCTTGTGCTAGTTTACGATGCCCCCAGCCCACCTTAGCAAGGCCGCCGTCCTCCCCCGGCTCGGTGACTAACCGGTGACGCCCCGTGGCCTGCAGGGCTGCCCGGGAGTCCGGCCTATGAGGTGCGGGACGCCTGGCCATAGGGACAGGCGTCCAGGAGGGGACAGCGGGGGCAGAGGGGGCGCTGGGCCCGGCACAGGCGTCGGCCGTGGCGGATGAGCAACACGTGGAACTGGTAGTGCAGCTCCGGTGGCACCCACTCCTCCAGCAGGGCCTGGGCCTTGGCCGGCGGCGTCCGTGGCGGCACCAGGCCCAGGCGCAGGGCCACCCGGTGAACGTGGGTGTCCACCGGCAGGGCAGGCAGGCCAAGGGAGAAGAGCAGCACACAGGCGGCCGTCTTGGGTCCCACGCCAGGCAGGGCCTCCAGCCAGGCCCTGGCCCGGTCCGGCGGCATCTCCCGTAGGAAGGAGAGGTCCAGGGACCCCCGTTGGGCCACCACCTCCCCCAGGAGGGCCTTGATGCGCACCGCCTTCACCTGCGACAGCCCGCCGATGCGGATGGCCTCCTCGATGTCGGCCGGGTCGGCTGACAGCAGCGATTCCCAGGTGGGAAAGCGGGCACGGAGACGCATGAAGGCCCGTCCCGAGTTGGCATCGCTGGTGTTCTGGGAGAGGATGGTCAGCACCAGCTCCGTGAGGGGGTCGCCGTGAGGGCGCCACTCGGGCGCGCCGTAAAGGGCCGAGAGGCGCCGCACTATCTCCTCGGGCGAAAGGGCAGCGACGGTTGCCCCGCTCATCCTGCTGCCATGTTAGGCACCGGTCGTGGCCAGGCACAAGGCGCCTTCCTTGTGACGCCTGGGCGGCGGGCCTACACTGGTGTTGTCCGGGAGAGGGCCATGAGCGAGCCGATGCGCCTGACCCAGATGGCGTCCTGTGCCGGTTGAGCCGGCAAGCTGGGGCCCGAGGCCCTGGCGCAGGTCCTGCGCCATCTCAGCGACCATGGTCTGGCGGGGGGCAGGCCCGACCTGCTGGTGGGCCTGGCCACCCCCGACGACGCCGCCGTCCTTCGCCTGAGCGACGAGCTGGCGGCGGTGCTGACGGTGGACTTCTTCCCGCCGGTGGTGGACGACCCTTATGACTTCGGGGCCATCGCCGCCGCCAACGCCATGAGCGACGTCTACGCCATGGGCGGCGAGGTGGCCCTGGCCCTAAACGTGGCCGCCTTCCCCGAGGACCTGCCCCACGAGGTGGTGGCCCGCATCCTTCAGGGTGGGGCCGAAAAGGTCAGGGAGGCGGGAGGAGTCGTGGCCGGCGGCCACTCGGTCATCGACCGGGAGCCCAAATACGGCCTCTGCGTCCTGGGCCTCGTGCACCCTGACCAGGTCCTGACCAAGGGCGGCGCCCGTCCCGGCGACCTACTGGTCCTGAGCAAGCCCATCGGGACCGGCATCGTCACCACCGCCGGCAAGCAAGGGACTGTGGACCGTCGGCACCTGCAGGAGGCGGTGGACTGGATGAAGGCGCTAAACCGGCACGCCCTGCACCTGGCGCGGGACCTGGGCGCCCACGCCGCCACCGACATCACCGGCTACGGCCTCCTGGGCCACGCCTGGGAGATGGCCCAGGCCAGCGGCTCGCGCTTGCGCATCCGCGCCGGCGCTGTGCCATTGCTGCCCGGCGTCCTGGAATACGCTGCCCGCGGCATCTATTCGGGCGGAGGGGGGCGCAACCTGCGCTACTACGGTCCCCGCGTGCGGGTGGACGAGTCCCTGCCGGAGCCCCTGCGGCTGGCCTTGTTCGACCCCCAGACCTCGGGCGGCCTGCTGCTGGCGGTGCCCCGGCAGGCGGCGGCCCTCCTGGAGGGCAGCGGCCTATGGCAGGTGGGAGAGGTGCTGGAGGGGGAGGGTGTGGAGGTGGTCCCTTAGTCCGACAGCGGCCCGCCCAGGAAGGGGGCGGTGGCCGCGGCGGGCGCCGTCCCCCGGGCCTCCAGGCGGCGCCACAGCAGGTAGAGGGCCAGCCCACCGCCCCCCAGCAGGCAGGCCAGCGCCCCGGCTGCCAGACCGAAGGAGCGGTCCGCCAGGTAGCCCAGGAGCGGCGCGGCCGGGGCGAAGACCAGCGCCCCCGAGAGGGTCCCCAGAGAGCCGATGGTGGCCCGCTGACCGCTGGGGACGCGGCCGTTCACGTAGTCGCTGAGGAGAGGGCGGGCGGCAGCGAAGACGAAGGCCAGCACGAAGAAGCCCACCGCCGCCTGCAGCGAGTCCCACAGGGCCAGGGCACCGTAGGCAGCGCCGCCCAGGGCCAGCAGCCCGGCCACGGCCCGCGACAGCCCCAGCAGCCCCGATAGGCGGTAGGCGCCGAGGGCACCGGCCATGCCCACAAGCCGCATGGGCGTCTGCCAGAGGCCCGTCTCCCCCACCTCCACCCCATGGCCGGCCAGGAAGGGCTGCACGAACAGCACCGGCCCCAGGTTGGCCACGGTGGCCGCCGCCAGCAGGCCGATGGCCGCCGCCAGGGCGGGGTCGCCCAGCAGCAGCCTCAGGCCGTCCCGGGCCACGGCCAGCAGGGACGGGGACAGTTCGTGGCGGAAGGCCGTCAGGGGTTCGCGGAAGCTGAGGGCCACCGCGGCCGCCGCCAGGGCGATGCCGCTGCTGAGGAAGATGGGCGTGCGCAGGTCCGTGGCCGCCGCCACCGGCGCCCCGATAAGGGTGCCCAGGACCATCCCCGCCATGGTGCAGGCGGTGGCCGCCCCCAGCAGGCGCACGTAATGGGCCGTCCGGCCCGTGGCCCGTAGCGTGTCATACAGGAAAGCGGCGTCCGGGCCCCAGGCCATACCGTAGGAGATGCCCCAGACCAGGTAGGAGAGCACTAGCAGAGGGAAGCTGTCGGCCAGGCCGAAGAAGGCCACCGCTGCCGCCTGGGTCAGGGCGGCCATGGCCAGCACCGGCCGCCGACCCCAGCGGTCGGCCAGGGCACCGGCGGGCACCTGGGCCAGGGCGATGCTCAGCCAGAAGGGGACCTCCAGGGCCCCCACTTGGGCCAGGCTGAGGCCCCGCACGTCCTGCAGGTAGAGGACCCAGATGGGCCACCACAGCCCCAGGTTGAACAGGAGCTGGTAGAGGCAGAGCTTCCAGACGTTGCCCTCCAGCCCTCTGGCGGGCAAGGCGACCAAGACACCCTCCCTAGAAGTCCAGCGCGAAGAAGAACAGGCCAGGGGCCACGCCGCCGACGCCTTCCACCTCGGCGATGTTGGCCAGGATGCCCATCACCAGGGCGAAGGCGGCGAAGCCGGCCAGGGTGGCCAGCAGGGCGTGGCCCGTCTCGCCATCGGAGGCCGCCTCCACGGCTACCAGGGACAAGAGCAGCGTGGCTGCCAGGGGTATGACGGCCAGGGGCACCGCCAGCTGGGCCACGGCCATCAGCACCGTCAGGGCCATGGGGGCGAAGGCCAGGCCCATGGCCCGCACCAGGCCGTAGAAGTCGGCCCGCACGCCAAAGGCCAGGGTCAGGGTCTGGTAGGTGACATAGACCCAGAGGAGCCAGGCCGGGACCTGCAACAGGCTGCCCAGGAGGGCCGACTTGACGAAGACCTCCCCCGCTGCCTCGCGCGACTGGAACAGCCACCACAGCCAGGAGCCGATGCCGGTGGCGAAGCTGGCCGCTGTCACTACCGCCAGCATGGGGACGGTGGCGCCGGGGTCCGTGGCCACGTCGCGGAAGGCGTCCAGATCGAGGCGCAGGAGCCGCTGCAGCCAGTGGCCCGTGGTGGAGAGTGGTCGTCGCTCCCGCATCGCTTCACCTCCCTCCGTCAGGTCGCGGGGCCTGGGCCTCGTCTAAGCTTACCGCAGCGGGCACCTGGGGGGTATCCCGCGGGCCCGCGCCGGAGGAGGGCGATGGCGCCCTTGTCCACAGACGAAAAGGGGCCGGCCCGCGCCGGCCCCCAGGGCAGCCAGGCCTTGCCCTAACGCGCGCGACGACGGAAGCGGACGGGCATGTGCTTGATGCCGTTGATGAAGTTGGAGCGCATCCGCTCCACCGGCCCCACCACCTCCACGTCGTAGGGGCGCGATAGCAGCTCCTCGAACAGAACCCGCGCCTCCAGGCGGGCCAGGGCCGCCCCCAGGCAGAAGTGGGGGCCACCTGCCCCGAAGGCCACGTGGTCGTTGGGCTGGCGGGTGACGATGAAGGCGTCGGGGTCAGGGAAGACGTCCTCGTCTCGGTTGGCCGAGATATACCAGAGGGTGACCCGGTCGCCGGCCTTCATGGGCACGCCCCGGAACTCGGTGTCGCGGGTCACAGTCCGCCGCATATACATCACCGGCGAGACGTAGCGGAGCATCTCCTCCACCGCCGTGGGCACCAGCGAGAGGTCGCTGCGCAGCAGCTCCAGCTGGTCGGGGTGCTCCACGAGGGCCAGGAGGCCGCCGGAGATGAGGTTGCGGGTGGTCTCGTTGCCCGCCACCGCCAATAGGACGAACTGGGCGTGGCGCTCCAGGGTGGAGAGCTTCTCGCCGTCCACCTCAGCGTGCAGATAGGTGGTGACCAGGTCCTCCTTAGGCTCCCGCAGCCGCTCCTCCTCCAGTCGGTTCAGGTAGGCGGCCATCTCCATGGCGGCGCCGGCGATGACCTGGCGGAACCGCTCGATGAGGGCCTGGACCTCCTCCTCCGTCTCCGGCGGCTTTTCGATGACGATGCCGCCATATTCTGGGTCGCCGGCCCCCAGGATCTTGTTGCTCCACTGGAATATCTTGTGACGGTCCTCCTGGGGCACGCCCAGGAAGCGGGCGATGACCTGCAGGGGCAGCTCGGCCGCCACCTCGGTGACGAAGTCGCACTCGCCCTTGGCGATGGCGTTGTCCAGGAGCTGGTTGACCATCTGGCGGATGTCGGGCTCCAGGCGGTTGACCATGCGGGGGGTGAAGCCCACGCTCACCAGACGCCGCAGCTTGGTGTGGCGGGGCGGGTCGGTGGTGATCATCATCAGGTTCTGGCTGGGGAAGAACTCCATGGTGGCCAGGGTGATGCCCTTGGCCGAGGAGAAGGTGGCCGTGTCCATGGAGGCCTTCACCAGGTCCTCATACTTGGTGAGGACCCAGAAGCCGCCTCCCTCAGGGTCGGGGTGCCAGAAGACAGGCGCCTCGCGCCTCAGCAGCCTGAACATGTGGTGCGGCGGCCCCTGGACGAACACGTCGCCGTCCAGCAGGTCCACGTCCTGCAGCCTCAGGGTCATGGGCCCTCCCCCTTTCGCTCGCCTTCTTTGTCTGGGCACACTCTAAAACTTAGCATTTGCTCTGTCAATGGCAGGGCCCAGAGCCATTATCATGGACGCTGTGGACGGCCCGGCCATGAGCGGCGGAAGGGGGTCTCCCCTGCCCGGGACGCTGCCCCTGGTCATCAGCCACGCGGGCTGCGCTGGGCATGCTCCTGAGAACACCCTGGCCGGCATCGCCAGGGCGCTGGCCCTAGGGGCAGAGGCGGTGGAGGTGGACGTGCGTTCCACCGCCGACGGAGTGCCGGTCCTGCTCCACGACGCGACGCTGGACCGCACCACCGACGGTCGGGGGCCCCTGCGCTCCTGGACCCTCGACCGCCTGCGGCGCCTGGACGCCGGCAGCGGCGAGAGGGTGCCCACCCTGGCCGAGGCAGCGGCGCTGGCAGCGGGACGCGCCCTGCTGGTGGCGGAGATCAAGGAGCCGGGCATCGAGGGCCAGGTGGAGGCCTCCTTGGCGCCCCTGGGGCCCGAGGACGCCCAGGTCTGGTCCTTCCTGCCCCAGGTGCTGGCGTCCTACGGCCGCATCGCCCCGCGGCGACGGCGGGTGCTGCTGGTGGGGGCCGAGGCCATGGCCCGTTGGCCCCTTCCCTTGCTCCAGGCCCGCGAGGTAGGGGCAGCGGGCCTGGGCCTGCCCCACGAGGCCGTCACGCTGAAGGTGGCCGCCCAGGTGCGGGAGGCAGGGCTGCTGCTCTACGCCTGGACGGCGGACGACCCCTCCCACCTGGAGAGGCTGCTGCTCCTGGGCCCCGACGGTGTGGTGTCCAACTACCCCGAGCGGGCGCTCCGCCTCCGCCGCCAGCTGCTGGGCCGCTGAGGCCGGCCACCGTCCGCCAGCGCCACAGCTACCGGGTGTCCAGGCAGCGCCCGTCGTTCGGGGGACGGGGCCGCCGCCAGCCCCCTCGACGGGTTGCGATGGGCTTGCCAAGGGCGGCGTCACGGCCTACAATTAGAGCAGATGTTCTAGGGCGTTCCGGCTGGACTGGGGTCGCCGGGGGGCCTTAACCTTGTGGATTGGCGTAGAAAGGTTCTGGACAAGGGCCACCGCCGGGGCCTTAACAGCGGGGGCGGCGGCCCCATTACCATAGGACGGAGGTCGGCATGAAGGTCGTCTTCCTGGAGGAAGTGGAGGGCAAGGCCCGCGTGGGCGAGGTGCGGGAGGTGGCCGACGGCTACGCCCGCAACTATCTGTTTCCCCGCAAGCTGGCGGCCCCCGCGACGCCCCACTACATCAGCATGGCCAGGGCCAAGGCCGAGAAGGAGGCCCGCCGCCAGGCCAGGCTGGACCAGGAGGCCCAGGAGAGGCTCCTGCCCAAGCTGGAGGGCCGTAGCCTGCGCATCCAGGTCAGGGTGGGCGAGCAGGGCAAGCTCTTCGGCTCCGTCACCGCCCTGGACGTCGCTCGGGCAGTCCAGGAGCAGACGGGGGTGGAGCTGGACCACCGCCAGGTGCTGCTGGCGGAGCCCATCCGCGAGCTGGGTTCGTTCCCGGTGGGGCTGAGGCTCACCCGCAACGTCCATGCCCAGGTGACCGTGGAGGTGGTGCCCCTGGGCAGCGACGAGGCCGCTGCCGCTTCCTCTTCGGAGGGCCCTGAGGTATGAGCCGAGGGGGGACCGAGGGCTTGGTCGCCACCGAGAGGCTGCCGCCCCACGACCTGGAGGCCGAGAAGGCGGTGGTGGCCTCCCTGTTGGTGGAGCCGGAGGCCATCTATCGGGTCGTCACCATCGTCGGGCCCGAGGACTTCTTCCGCGACGAGCACCGCTGGATATACGAGGCCTGCCGCGACCTCTGGCAACGGGGGGAGGCCATCAACCAGGTCACGGTGGCCCATGAGCTGGCCCGCCGTGGCCTGCTGGAGCAGGTGGGCGGCACCGCCTACCTGTCGCAGCTGGTGGCCGAGCTCCCCACGCCGCTGGTGGCCGAGCACTACGCTCGCATCGTCCAGCGGGACTCGGTATATCGGCGGCTCCTGCAGGCAGCCCAGGAGATAGCCCAGGAGGCCTATCGGGCCGAGGACCCCGACATCGCCCGGGTGCTGGCCCGGGCCGAGGCCCGCATCGCCGCGGTGCGCCAGGTCCAGGAGGTGCGGGACTTCGTCCACCTGTCGGAGGTCCTGGAGGGGTGGCAGAAGACCCAGGCCGCCCTGACGGGGCCGGTGGCGGCCGAGGCGCGGGCCATCACCACCGGCTACATGGACCTGGACACCCTGCTGCTGGGGGGGCTGCGCCGCTCGGAGCTCATCGTGGTGGCCGCCCGCACCGGCCTGGGCAAGACCTCCCTCCTCCTGAACTTCGCCCGCAACGCTGCCCTGCGCCAGCGGGCGGTGGTGGCCGTCTTCAGCCTGGAGATGGCGGCGGAGCAGATCGCCCAGCGGCTGCTGGCCATGGAGTCGGGGGTGGACTCGGCCCGCATCGGCTCCGGCGTCATCTCCGACCGGGACGAGCGCCTCATCGCCCGCGCTCTCGCCAAGCTTTCGGAGGCGGCCATCTACATCGACGACTCCCCCGTCCTGACGGTGGCCGAGATGAGGGCCAAGGCCCGTCGCCTGCAGGTGGAGCGGGGCCTGGACATGGTGGTGGTGGACTACTTGCAGCTGGTGCGCCCCGACCTGCGGCTGGAGAACCGGGTCCAGGAGGTGTCCTACGTGTCCCGCTCCCTGAAGGCGCTGGCCCGCGACCTGGACGTGCCGGTAGTGGCGGCCGCCCAGCTTTCACGCGCCGCCGATGTCCGCGCCAGCCACATCCCCCAGCTGTCGGACCTGAGGGAGTCGGGCAGCATCGAGCAGGACGCCGACGTGGTCATGTTCATCTATCGGGAGGCGGCCTACGTGCGGCGAGAGGAGTGGGAGGAGTTGCACCGCGACAAGCCGGGCAAGGCCTACCCGGCCGAGGACGCCCAGATCATCGTGGCCAAGCACCGTAACGGCCCCACCGCCACCGTCCACCTGCGCTTCCGCCAGCGCTTCGCCCGCTTCGAGGACCTGCTGGTGCAGGAGCCCGAGGCCTGGGAGCCCCAGGCCTAGGAGCGAAGGTCGCCGTGACGTCCCAGGGACAGGGCTCACCCTTCGCCGGCTTCCCCCCGGGCAGCCTGGCCACGGCCATACCCAACCCCTTCTTCACCCAGGTGCTGCCGGCCATTGAGCGGGTGGAGGAGCTGCTGGTGAGCGTATACTTCTTCTTCGCCCAGGCCCGCAAGCGGGGCGGGCCACGGGCGCTGGCCGAGGCCGAGCTGGTCTCCGACCCATTGTTGCTGGAGGCCATGGGCCGTTTCCGGGCCGATGCCGCCGAGGGGGTCCGGGAGGGGCTGGCCCTGGCGGTGCAACGGGGCACCCTGCTCCAGGCCCAGGACTCGGAAGGGGGACTGCACTATGCCCTCAACACCCCCTACCATCGCCGCACCCTGCGGACGCTGCGCCCGGCCCCCGTCCTCCCCGGCGGTGGGCCGGCGGGCAACATCTTCCGCCTCTACGAGGACAACATCGGCACCGTCACGCCCCTCATCGCCGAGGAGCTGCGGCAGGCCGAGGAGCGCTATCCCTGGAGCTGGATCGAGGCCGCCTTCCGCGAGGCGGTGGAGCTGAACAAACGGAACTGGCGCTACATCAAGGCCATCCTGCGTCGCTGGGAAGTGGAGGGGCCGTCCCATGAAGCGCCTGGACGAGGTTCTGAGGTCAGCTGGCTGGAGGAGCGCTATCGGCGGGGCAAGCGGCGAAGGCCCTACAGCTCCTACCTTTGATGAGGACGAGGAGCAGCCCCCCTGCCCCCTCTGCGGCGGCGCCGGGCTGGTGCGCAAGGCCGTGCCCCTGGGCCACCCCGACTTCGGCCGCGCCTTCCCCTGCCGCTGCACCCTGGAGGAGGACGCCGAGGCCCGCCGCCAGCGGCTGCAGCGGTTCTCCAACCTGCGCTTCTACCTCCGCCTGACCTTCGACAACCTGGACCCGCAGGGGCGGGGGCTGGAGGGCGCTGCCGCCCGCCGCTACTCCCAGGCGGTGGAGGCCGCCCGCCGCTACGCCGACACCCCCCGCGGCTTCCTGGTGCTGGCCGGTCCCAGCGGCTGTGGCAAGACCCACCTGGCTGCCGCTGTGGCCAACGCCTGCATAGACCGGGGCACCATGGCCCTGTTCATGGCCGTGCCTGACCTGTTGGACCACCTGCGCTCCGCCTACCGCCCCGACGCCGAGACGACCTACGACGAGCTGTTCGACCAGCTCCGCTCTGTCCCCCTGCTGGTGCTGGACGACCTGGGCGGCCACTCCAGCACCCCGTGGGCGGAGGAGAAGCTGTTCCAGCTCGTCAACTACCGCTTCGCGGCGCAGATGCCCACGGTGGTGACCCTGGCCGTGCCGCCGGAGCGGCTGGAGCCACGCCTGCGCACTCGCCTGTGTGACCCGTCCTTCTCTCAGGTCCACCTGCTGGGGGACTGGGGGCCCGCGGGACTGGAGCGCATCGACCACCTGGACACGCCCCTCCTGCGGACTATGACCTTCGAGGGCTTCGACCCCGCCCGCATCGCCCGCGACCAAGAGGAGCTGCGCCTGCTGCGAGAGGCCAAGCGGGAGGCCATGCGCTTCGCCCGCCAGCCACGGGACTGGCTGGTGCTGGCGGGACCGCCGGGGAAGGGGAAGACGAGGCTGGCGGCAGCCATCGGCAACTATTGCCGGGCGCGGGGACGGCCCGTCCTCTTCCTGGTGGTGCCCGACCTGCTGGACTACCTGCGGTCCACCTTCGACCCGCGGCACGGCCTGGCCTACGACGACACCTTCGAGGCGGTGCGCACGGCGCCGCTCCTTATCCTGGATGACCTGGGCTCACACACGGCCACCCCCTGGGCCGAGGAGAAGCTCTACCAGCTCATCAACCACCGCTACAACTGCCTCCTCCCCACCGTCATCACCACCAACCTGACGGCCTCCCAGCTGGAGCCCAAGGTGCGGGCGCGGCTGACGGATCCCCAGGTGAGCACCGTGTTGCCCATGGGCCGCTTCCAGTTCTACGACGAGGGGAGGGAGGCGGCCCCCCGCCGCCGCTAGGGGCGGGCGATGGCCGAACCGCGCTGGGCCAGGTAGCTCTCCAGAGCCTGGCGGGTGGTATCGTAGGCCAGCTCGTCCCAGGGGATGGCGTCGGTGGGGACGAAGCGCGCCTCCAGCACCTCGTGGCCGGGTGCCAGCCGGCCGCCGACGATGCGCCCCCGGAAGACGATGGAGACAATGCCCGGCCCTTGAGGGGCCGGCCGAGAGAAGATGCCCACCAGGCCCAGCAGCTCCAACTCCAGGCCCGTCTCCTCCCGCGACTCGCGGCGGGCGCACTCCTCCACCGACTCGTCGATCTCCATATAGCCGCCGGGGAAGGTCCAGTAGCCGCGGCGGGGCTCGATGGCCCGCCGCAGCAGCAGCACCTTCCCCTCCTCCTCGACGATGACGCTGACGATGACCTTGGGGTTCAGGTAGGATATGTGGCCCTCGGGGCAGACCAGTCGCTGGCGTCCCTCCGCCTCCACCCAGCGCTCCGCGAGGGGACCGCCGCAGTAGCCGCAGTAGCGGGGAGGCGGAGGGGGGTGATGGTAGCTCACGGCCTCACCTGGGCAGGGGCAGCGCCCCCTCGATCCACTCCTCCCCTCCCTCGAAGACCTCCTTCTTCCAGATGGGCGCCCGCTCCTTGAGGCGGTCCACCAGCCAATGGGCGGCCTGGAAAGCCTCCGCCCTGTGGGCCGAAGAGACGGCCACCACCAGCGACGTCTCGCCCACCTCCAGGCGGCCGGTCCGGTGGAAGATGGCTACCTCGGCAATGGGCCAGCGGGACTTGGCCTCCTGGGCCAGCTCCCCCAGCACCTCCTGGGCCATCTCGGCGTAGGCGTCGTATTCCAAGTAGAGGACGCGCCGGCCCTGATTGTGGTCGCGCACTACGCCCAAGAAGACCACCACGGCGCCGGCGTCGTCGCGGCGCACCAGCTCGGCTGCCCTCTGGGGGTCCAGGGGCTCCGGCGTTAGCTGAATGTGCACCCTTCCCCTCCCGACACGGGTGGGATGAGGGCCACCTCGTCACCCGCGCGGACCGGGTGCTCAGGCGTCACGTAGCGGGAGTTGACGGCGTAGGCCAGCGGGGCGTCGTAGCGCTGCAGCCCCGGATAGAGCTGCTGCAGGAGGAGGAATATGTCGGCCGCCCTAAGGCCCTCGCCGACCTCCACCTCGGCCTCGCTGACGCCGGCCAGCTCCCTGAGGCGGGCGAAGAGGCGCACCCTGGCCTTCATGCGCCTTCAGTGTATGTCGTGGCCGCCGCCCCAGCAAGGCGGCCTTGCGGCCCTGGGCCGCCCCTGGCTAGCATGGGGGCATGGCGCTGCTGCGGGGCCTGGCCCGCCTGGCCCTGGATACCCTCTTCCCCGTCCACTGCCTAGGCTGCGGGGAGGAGGGCCAGCTCCTCTGCCCGCCCTGTCTCCAGGCAGCCCCCAGGGCCGTGCCGCCCCGTTGCCCCATCTGCTGGCAGCGGTGGCCCGGCGAAAGCCCCTGCCGCCACTGCGTCCGCCAGCGCCCGGCCTACGAGGCGGTCCGCAGTGCCTTTGCCTACGACGGGGCGGTGCGGGAGGCGGTCCATTGCCTCAAGTTCCGGGGAATCAGTGCCCTGGCAGCGGTCATGGCGGTCCCCATGGCCCAGCTGCTGGCGGCCTGGGCGCCCCCCGCGGACGCGCTGGTGCCGGTGCCCCTGCCCTGGCTGCGGGAGCGCTACCGTGGCTACGACCAGGCCCACCTGCTGGCCCGGGAGATGGGTCGGGCCCTGGGGCTGCCGGTGCTAACGGGGGCATTGGCACGGGCGTGGACCCGCCCCCAGGCATCCCTGTCGGGCGATGAGCGGCGGCGCAACGTGGGCAACGCCTTCCGGCCACGGCGCCCCCTCCACGGGCTGCGGCTGGTCCTGGTGGACGACGTGGCCACCACCGGCGCCACCCTGGACGCCTGCGCCCGCGCCCTGCTCCAGGCGGGGGCGAGAGGGGTCTGGGCCGTGACCTTCGCCCGCGAGGGGTGATATGTCCCAGGCCCAGCCGCCGTGCTAGTCTGGGGTCGAAATGGAGCGCCCCCTCCTAGTCCTCTTCCTGGCCGGCCGTGGCGAGAGCGACGTCGAGGAGCTGGTGGAGGGGGCGCGCCGCGCCGCCGCCCTGGACTGCTTGGAGGCTGCCCTCGGGACCGGCGCCTATGGCGGCGCCGTGGTGGCCGCCGCTGACCCCTCCCTGCTGGGCCACCTGCCGGCGGGGGTGCAGGTGGACGCCGATGCCGGGACCTACCACTTCGGCCAGCGGCTGCAGGCGCTGGTGGCCGCCCTCCGCCCCCAGGCGCTGGTCTACGTGGGCGGAGGGGGGCTCCCTCTCCTTTCGGCCGACGAGTGGGCCTCCCTGGCCCTGGCCCTCGGCAGGGGCGAGGTGGCCATCGCCAACAACGCCTACTCCTCAGACCTGGTGGCGGTGCGGCCCGCCGACGCCCTGCTGGCCATCGCCCCGCCGGAGCGGGACAACGGCCTGGCCCGCGCCCTCTCCCAGCAGGCTGGCCTGCCGCTGCACGAGCTGCCCCGCACCCTCTCCTCCCTGTTCGACATCGATTCCCCCACCGATGTGGCGGTGCTGAAACTGACGCGGCTGGCGCAGGGGCGCCACCTGAAGGCCTACCTGGAAGCGGCACAGGTGGACGTGTCCCGCTACCGTGCCCTGCTGCCGGTCCTGACCGACCCCCAGCGCCAGCTTTTCGTGGCGGGCCGGGTGGGCAGCCACCTCTGGCGCTTCCTGGAGACGGAGACAGCCTGTCGCGTGCGCCTGCTGGCCGAGGAGCGGGGCCTGGAGGCGTTAGGGCTGTCGGCCCGCTCGCTGTTGGGCCTCTACCTGGAGGCGGTGGGTGTGGAGGGGCTGGCCGCCGCGCTGCCGGCCCTGGGCGATGCCGCCGTCATCGACACGCGGGTGCTGCTGGCCCACCTGGGGGTGCGGGCGTCGCGCCGGGACCGCTTTCTGTCGGACCTGGGCTGCTGGCAGCGGGTGGACGAGCCGACCCTGAGGGAGCTGACCAGGGCGCTGGCCGAGGCGCCGCTGCCGGTGCTGGTGGGGGGCCACTCGCTGGTGACGGGGGGCCTCATGGCCCTCGTCCGCTTTGCCTGGGAGGAGCGGGACAGGGGCCGCATTGACCCCCGCCCTGGGCCTACCTAAACTGGGGGCTGGACGGCCCTTGCACGAAGGCGGCAGACGCGGTTGGTAGCCAGGGAAAGGGGCAGCAGGCGGCCCATGGCGGCCCGCTGCCCCATCAGTCGTCATAGAGGGGGCTGAAGCAATGGGCGTGCTGGAGCGTGCCGACCCCGAGGTGGCGGCCATCATTCGCCGCGAGGAGGAGCGCCAGACCTACGGCCTGGAGATGATGGCCTCCGAGAACTACGTCTCGGCGGCGGTCCTGGAGGCCATGGGCTCCGTCCTGACCAACAAGTATGCCGAAGGCTACCCGGGTAAGCGCTACTACGGCGGCTGCCAGCACATGGACGAGATCGAGTCCCTGGCCGTCCGCCGGGCCAAGGAGCTGTTCGGGGCCGAGCACGTCAACGTCCAGCCCCACTCGGGAGCCGATGCCAACCTGGCCGCCTACCTGGCCCTGATGGACCTGGGCGACACCGCCCTGGCCATGCGGCTGGACCAGGGGGGCCACCTCACCCACGGCCACACCGTCAGCGCCACCTCCCGCCTCTTTCGCTTCGTCCACTATGGAGTGGACCGGGAGACGGAGCTGCTGGACTACGACCAGATGCTGGCCCTGGCCCGCGAGCACCGTCCCAAGGTCATCGTGGTGGGTGCCACCGCTTACCCGCGCATCATCGACTTCGCGCGGGCGCGGGAGGTGGCCGACGAGGTGGGGGCCTATCTGATGGCCGACATCGCCCACATCGCCGGCCTGGTGGCGGCCGGCGTCCATCCCTCGCCGGTGCCCTACGCCCACGTGGTCACCACCACCACCCACAAGACCCTGCGCGGCCCCCGCTCGGCCATGATCATGTGCACGGCGGAGCTGGCCGACAGGATAGACCGGGCCGTCTTTCCGGGCCTCCAGGGCGGCCCCCATATGCACATCATCGCCGCCAAGGCCGTGTGCTTCGCCGAGGCCCAGCGACCTGAGTTCGCCCACTACCAGCGGCGGACGGTGGAGAACGCCCGGGCCCTGGCCGAGGAGCTCATGTCCCTGGGCTGGCGCATAGTCTCCGGCGGCACCGACAACCACCTGGTGCTGGTGGACGTAGGGCAGAGGGGCATCAGCGGCAAGAAGGCGGAGCAGGTCCTAGACGCCGTGGGCATCTACTGCAACAAGAACACCATACCCTACGACCCGCGCCCCCCGGCGGTGGGCTCCGGCATCCGCCTGGGCACGCCCGGTCTCACCAGCCGCGGCATGGGCCCCGAGGAGATGCGGGGCATCGCCCGCCTCATAGACGCCGCCCTGCGGGGGCGCGACGATGCCGCGGCCCTGGAGCGGGTGCGGGCCCAGGTCAGGGAGCTGGCAGCGGCCTTCCCCGTCCCCGGCATCAGCGACCGGGCGCCTTGACTGGCTACTGCCCTGGGCTAAAATGGGTGGTGGCTGACGGGGTGGGCGGTTAGCTCAGCGGGAGAGCGCTTGCTTCACACGCAAGAGGTCGCAGGTTCGAGTCCTGCACCGCCCACCACTGCCAGGCCCGAGGCGGTGCCCAGGTGGCGGAACTGGCAGACGCGCTGCGTTCAGGGCGCAGTGCCCCCTGCGGGCGTGCGGGTTCGAATCCCGCCCTGGGCACCAACGAGCTAGAAGACGGACAGCCGCCGGCCAGGCGGCCCATACGGTAGCGCGCTCGTAGCTCAGCCCGGACAGAGCGCAGCCCTGCGGAGGCTGAGGTCGTGGGTTCGAATCCCACCGAGCGCGCCATCTTTCTCGCCTCCCCCTTGCCCTTGATGTCCCTGTCGTGCCATCATCGGCCGCGGAGGTGACCCATGGAGGCCGTCCTTTATGAGATGCGGGGCTGAAGCACCTGCCAGCGGGCGAGAGAGTTCCTCTCGCAGAGGGGCGTGCAGGTGAAGGCCAGGGACTTCTTTCGGGAGCGGCTGACGGCCGACGAGCTGAGGGACATCCTGGGCGAGGCGCCGCCCCCTGAGGCCATCACTTGGCGCAGCCCCAGGGCCAAGGCGTTGGGGCTGGATCCCGCCAACCCGCCCCCACCCCAGGAGCTGCTGCGCCTCGTCCTGGAGGTCCCCCACCTCCTGCGCCGCCCCGTCATCCGCCTGGGCGGGAGGACCATCTTCGGCTTCGACCGTCGGGCGCTGGAGGAGGCCCTGACACAGGGCGGGAAATGAGCCGACAGGCAACGAGAGAGGGGCCGCAGGGGGGCCGAGGGCCAGGGCTGGAGATGGAGGTGGAGCAGCGCCTCTGCTACTCCCTGTCCTTCTACCGTGAAGGACAGGTGGTGGGGCGAGCCCAGCTCCACCGCCACGACGATGGCGCCATGGACATAGTCGACCTGTATGTGCTGCCGGAGCATCGGGGCCGTGGCCTAGGGCGGGCCATAGTGGGCGAGTGCCTACGGCTGGCCGAGAGCCTGGGGGCGCGGGTGGTGACGGCCCACACCTCGCCCGCCAACGGCCCCGCCTACCGCCTCTTCCTGTCGCTGGGCTTTCGTCCCCGCGAGGAGGAGCACCACCTGGAGCACCAGCTGGCCTAGGGCCCGCCCGGCAACGCCAAGAGGGATAGCCTCGCCCCCCTTAGGCCTTAGGCCCGCCCTGGGAAGCTATTGACAACGGCTGGAGCCGGTTGTTAAGGTAAAGGTTGATGGTCGGGCCGAGGTCCCCGTCCGTTCCCCGGTTTATGTCCCTACCGTTTTGCTAGCCCAGTCGCGTAGCTGCCCAGCGTTGGGAGGAGTGTCCGCTCATGGTGGTGGCTAGAGGCGTATCGCCCAATTCGCACCGTCTGCCCTCCGTGTCCAAGGACTATTCCCGCATCCCCGAAGTCCTGGAGCTGCCTGACCTGGTCCTGATCCAGAAACAGTCCTATCGCTGGTTCCTGGAGGAGGGGCTGCAGGAGCTGCTGGACGAGATCTCGCCCGTCCAGGACTACACGGGCGGGCGCCTGGAGCTGCGCTTCGAGAAGGAGATCTACCCGCGGGGCGACCCCATCGACGAGATGGTGGACGAGGTGCCCCTGCACGATGTCTACGACCCTCAGGGCAACCTCATAGCCCCTCGCGGTCGCCCCCTCACCCGCGAGCAGGCCCAGGCGCTGAAGGAGGCGGGCGTCGAGTCGGTCTTTGTGCGCCCCTACCGCCTGGACCCGCCCAAGTTCACCGAGGAGGAGTGCCGGGAAAAGGACCTCACCTACTCGGCCCCCCTGCGCCTCAACGTGCGCCTGGTAGTGAAGGAGACGGGGGAGATCAAGGAGCAGCAGATCTTCCTGGGGGAGATGCCCATCATGACCCCCCGGGGCACCTTCATCGTCAACGGCGCCGAGCGGGTGGTGGTCTCCCAGCTGGTGCGCTCCCCCGGCGCCTACTTCACCCTGGAGCGTGACCAGACCACCGGCCGGCTGCTCTGCTACGCTAAGCTCATCCCCAACCGCGGTGCCTGGCTGGAGTTCGAGACCACCTCCCGCGACGTCATCTACGTGAAGGTGGACAGGCGCCGTAAGCTGCCCGTCACCATCCTGCTGCGGGCCTGCTTCGAGAAGGAGGGCATCGAGAACGAGGAGGCCCTGGGGACCAACGAGCAGCTCCTCGACCTCTTCGCCGATGTCGACACGGACCCCGTCCACCAATACATCCGCTCCACTCTGGAGCGGGACACCTCCTGTCACAACAAGCGGGAGGCCATATCCGAGTTCTACAAGCGGATGCGGCCCGGCGACCCCACCACCCTGGAGAACGCCCGCCGCCTGCTGCATGACCTCTTCTTCAACCCACGGCGCTACGACCTCAGCCGGGTCGGGCGCTACAAGCTCAACAAGCGCCTGGGCCTGAACGAGGACCCACGCCAGCGGGTCCTCACCTTCCGCGACCTGGTGGCGGTGGTCAAGGAGATGATCCGCCTCAACAACGGGCTGGGGCAGCCCGACGACATCGACCACCTGGGCAACCGCCGGGTGCGCACCGTGGGGGAGCTGATCCAGAACGCCCTGCGCATCGGTTTCCTGCGCATGGAGCGTGGGATCCGCGACCGTATGAGCATCACCGAGGTGGCCCAGGCGGCCCCGGCCGGCCTCATCAACGTGCGGCCGGTGCAGGCGGCCATCCGTGAGTTCTTCGGCAGCTCCCAGCTCTCCCAGTTCATGGACCAGACCAACCCGCTGGCGGAGCTGACCCACAAGCGGCGCCTGTCGGCCCTGGGGCCGGGAGGCCTGTCCCGTGACCGGGCCGGCTTCGAGGTGCGGGACGTCCACCCCAGCCACTACGGCCGCATCTGCCCCATCGAGACGCCCGAGGGGCCCAACATCGGCCTCATCGGCTCCCTGGCCACCTACGGGCGGGTCAACGAGTATGGCTTCATCGAGACGCCCTACCGGCGCGTCTTCAAGGAGCTGCCCTGTGACTCGCCCCTCCTGGTGGGGCGCGTCCTGCGGGAGGAGGTGCGGGGACCCGACGGCCAGGTCCTGGTCCCCGCTGGCGCTGAGGTGACGCCCGAGCTGGCCCAGCGGCTGGCCCAGCTCCCCAAGGGGACCCAGGTCAAGGTGCGTCCCTTCGTGTCCCAGCAGGTGGAGTACCTCTCGGCCGACGCTGAGGAGGGGCACGTCATCGCCCAGGCCAACTCCCCCGTGGACGAGCGGGGCCACTTCCTGGAGGAACGGGTGGAGGCCCGCAAGGGTGGCCACTTCATCTCCGCCCGCCCCGAGGAGGTGGACTACGTCGACCTGACGCCCAAGCAGACGGTCTCGGTGGCTGCCTCCCTCATCCCCTTCCTCGAGCACGACGACGCCGGACGTGCCCTCATGGGCGCCAACATGCAGCGACAGGCGGTGCCCCTGGTGCGGCCCGAGGCGCCCCTGGTGGCCACCGGCATGGAGCGCCGGGCCGCCTCCGACTCGGGCCAGATAGTGGTGGCCGAGGGCGACGGCTGGGTCAAGAGCGTCGTGGGCGACTCCATCACCGTCGTCTACGACGATGGCAGCGAGAAGACCTACCGCCTGTTCAAGTTCCTGCGCTCCAACCAGGGCACCTGTCTCAACCAGCGACCGGTGGTGCGCAAAGGCCAGCGCGTGCGCAAGGGCGACCCCCTGGCCGACTCCTGCTCCACCGACGGCGGCGAGCTGGCCCTGGGCCAAAACCTGCTGGTGGCCTTCATGGCCTGGGAGGGCTACAACTTCGAGGACGCCATCATCATCTCCGAGGCGGTGGTGCGGGAGGACCGCTACACGTCTATCCACATCGAGGAATACGAGCTGGAGGCCCGGGACACCAAGCTGGGCCAGGAGGAGATCACCCGCGACATCCCCAACGTGGGCGAGGAGTCCCTCAAGGACCTGGACGAGTGGGGGGTGGTGCGCATCGGCGCTGAGGTCCGGGCCGGCGACATCCTGGTGGGCAAGATAACCCCCAAGGGCGAGACGGAGCTATCGGCCGAGGAGAAGCTGCTGCGGGCCATCTTCGGCGAGAAGGCGCGGGAGGTGAAGGACACGTCCCTACGCATGCCCCACGGCGAGTGGGGGCGGGTCATCGATACCCGCTTCTTCGCCCGTCCCGACCCGGGCCACGGCCAACAGGGGCACCAGTGCCGTTGGCCGCCCTACGCCGAGATCACCGAGAACCTCTCGGTGGGGGTCAACGCCAAGGTCCGGGTGTTCGTGGCCCAGCGCCGTCCCATCACGGTGGGCGACAAGATGGCCGGCCGCCACGGCAACAAGGGGGTCATCGCCCGCATCCTGCCGGTGGAGGACATGCCTCATCTGCCCGATGGCACGCCCGTGGACATCATCCTCAACCCCATCGGCGTCCCCAGCCGCATGAACATCGGTCAGGTGCTGGAGACCCACCTGGGCTGGGCAGCCATGCGCCTGGGCTTCCGGGCCATTTCGCCGGTGTTCGACGGCGGCAACCCCCAGACCATCGAGGACGCCCTCTCCCGCGTCTGGCTGGTGGAGCAGGCGGGGGCACTCCTCCCCCATCCAACCGACCGGCCCAACCCGGTGGGGGAGCGGGTGGACTACGAGCGGGCCTGCGCCTGGTTGCGGGAGCGGCGCTACGACCCCGACAGGGTCTTCTCTGACCAGCACGTGGGGGAGGCCAAGCGGGCTGCCCTGGAGCTGTGGCTGGAGCAGCAGGGCGAGAGGGATGTGCGGGGCCGCCCCCTCTCCGAGCTGGACGAGCTGGCGGAGCGCATGCTCCTGGAGCGGGGTGTGGCGGCACCCACCTACGGGCGCCAGGTCCTCATCGACGGCCGCACCGGCGAGCCCTTCGACCAGCCGGTGACGGTGGGGTACATCTACATGATGAAGCTGATCCACCTGGTGGAGGACAAGATCCACGCCCGCTCCACCGGCCCCTACTCCCTCATCACTCAGCAGCCCCTGGGGGGCAAGGCCCAGTTCGGTGGCCAGCGCTTCGGGGAGATGGAGGTGTGGGCCCTGGAGGCCTATGGGGCCGCCCACACCCTGCAGGAGATGCTGACCATCAAGTCCGACGACGTGGTGGGGCGCCAGAAGGCCTACGAGGCCATCGTCAAGGGGGAGGACGTGCAGGAGAGGGGCGTCCCCGAGTCCTTCAAGGTGCTGATGCGCGAGCTGCAGAGCCTCTGCCTGGCCGTGCAGCCCCTGCGGGAGGAGGAACCGGTGGCCCTGCCCGAGACGGCCACCGCCGAGCTGCCCCGCCTGGGCATCGACCTGAGAGGCTTCGAAAAGGGGGAGGATCTCCTTGGCAACTGAGAACCAGGAGTTCAACGCCGTCCGCATCTCGCTGGCCTCGCCCGAGCAGATCCGTTCCTGGTCCTATGGCGAGGTGACCAAGCCGGAGACCATCAACTACCGGACCCTGCGGCCGGAGAAGGACGGCCTCTTCGACGAGAAGATCTTCGGCCCCACCAAGGACTTCGAGTGCTACTGCGGCAAATACAAGCGCGTGCGTTACCGGGGCGTGGTCTGTGACAAGTGCGGCGTGGAGGTCACCCGCGCCCGTGTCCGCCGCGAGCGTATGGGCCATATCGAGCTGGCCGCCCCCGTGGCCCATATCTGGTTCGTGCGCGGGACCCCCAGCCGCATCGGCCTGCTCCTGCACATCTCGCCCCGCAACCTGGAGCGGGTCCTCTACTTCGCCCAATACATCGTCACCAGGGTGGACGCCCAGGCCAAGGAGCGGGCCATAGCCGAGCTGAAGCGTAGGCTGGACGAGGAGCTGGCCCGGCTGGACGAGACCTTCCAGGGCCGCCTGGCCGAGCTGGAGCAGGCCCGGCAGGAGGCCCAGGCGGAGCTGGACGCCCTGCGCCAGCAGGAGGCCGACGACGAGGCCCTGGCCGCACCCGCCGCCCGCCTGCAAGCGATCCAGAAGGAGATGGACGAGCTCCAGGCCCGCCACCAGGAGGAGCGGGAGAAGGTCCGCCACCAGCTGGAGGAGCAGATCGACGAGCTGGAGGACCTGACCGACCCGGTGGCCGACGACCAGTGCACCTTCCTCACCGACACCGACTACCGCCGCCTCAGCGAGAAATACGAGGGCGTTTTCGAGGCGGGCATGGGCGCCGAGGCCATCCTGGACATCCTGCGGCGGTTGGACCTGGACCGCCTAGCCCAGAAGCTGCGGCGGGAGATCGCCAGCAGCACCGGCCAACGGCGCAAGGTGGCCATCAAGCGCCTGAAGCTGGTGGAGAGCTTCCGCAAGAGCGGCAACAAGCCCGAATGGATGATCATCACCGTCCTACCCGTGCTGCCGCCCGACCTGAGGCCCATGGTCCAGCTGGACGGGGGCCGCTTCGCCACCAGCGACCTCAATGACCTCTACCGCCGGGTCATCAACCGCAACAACCGCCTCAAGCGTCTGCTGGAGCTGGGCGCGCCCGAGATCATCGTCCGCAACGAGAAGCGGATGCTGCAGGAGGCGGTGGACTCCCTCATCGACAACGGTCGACGGGGCCGACCGGTCCAGACGGCGGGCAACCACCGCCTGAAGAGCCTGTCGGACCTCCTGCGGGGCAAGCAGGGACGCTTCCGCCAGAACCTGCTGGGCAAGCGGGTGGACTACTCGGGCCGCTCCGTCATCGTGGTAGGGCCGGAGCTGAAGCTGCGCCAGTGCGGCCTGCCCAAGCGCATGGCCCTGGAGCTGTTCAAGCCCTTCGTCATGCGCGGCCTGGTGGAGAAGGGGCTGGCCCACAACATCAAGTCGGCCAAGCGCATGGTGGAGCGGGCCCGCCCCGAGGTGTGGGACGTGCTGGAGGAGGCGGTCAAGGAGCGGCCGGTGCTGCTGAACCGCGCCCCCACCCTGCACCGGCTGGGCATCCAGGCCTTCGAGCCCGTCCTCATCGACGGCTCGGCCATCCAGCTGCACCCGCTGGTCTGCGCCGCCTTCAACGCCGACTTCGACGGCGACCAGATGGCGGTCCACGTGCCCCTGTCCCGCCGGGCGGTGGCGGAGGCACGGCAGGTGATGCTCTCCAGCCACAACCTGCTGTTGCCGGCCAACGGGGAGCCGGTGGTCATCCCCACCCTGGAGATGGTGCTGGGCATCTACTACCTGACCCTGGAGAAGCCGGGCGCCCGCGGCGAGTTCCGGGAGGGCGTCTTCCCGCCTCAGGGCATCTACGCCAGCTTCGCTGAGGCCAAGCTGGCCTACGAGATGGGCCATGTGGAGCTGCAGGCCCGCATCCGCGTCCGGGACGAGCGCACCGAGGGGCGGCTGGTGGAGACCACCATCGGCCGCATCCTCTTCAACGAGGTGGTGCCGCCGGAGCTGGGCTTCCGCAACCAGGTGATGGACAAGAAGGCCATCAAGGACCTGGTGGCCGAGTGTTACCGCCGCCTGGGGGAGGCGGCCACCGCCGAAATGGTGGACCGCATGAAGGACCTGGGTTTCCGCTACGCCACCCGCTCCGGCATCACCATCGCCATGAACGACCTGAAGGTCCCGGAGGAGAAGGAGCGGCTCCTGCAGGAGGCCGACCAGCGCATCGGCGAGATCCAGAGCCAGTATGAGATGGGCCTCATCACCGAGGAGGAGCGTTACCAGCAGGCCGTCCAGGTCTGGCGCGAGACCAGCGACGAGATGCAGAAGCTCATCGAGAAGAACCTCTCCCGTTACGGCGGCATCTACCTGATGGCTGTCTCGGGGGCCAAGGGCAACATCAGCCAGATCGCCCAGATGGCAGGGATGCGGGGCCTCATGTCCGACCCCTCGGGGCGCATCATCGACCTCCCCATCCGCTCCAGCTTCCGCGAGGGGCTGACGGTGCTGGAATACTTCATCTCCACCCACGGTGCCCGCAAGGGCATGGCCGACACGGCCCTCCGCACCGCCGACTCGGGCTACCTGACCCGTCGCCTGGTGGACGTGGCCCAGGACGTCATCGTCCTGGAGGAGGACTGCGGCACCACCCAGGGCATCTGGTTGGGGTACCCATCCCCCGAGCGCCTGGCCATCCAGAGCATGCGCGACCGCATCGTGGGGCGGCTGGCAGCCGCCGATGTGGTGGACGCCGGGACGGGGGAGGTGCTGGTAGCCCGCGGCCAGGAGATCGACGAGGAGGCCGCCCGCCGCATCGACGAGGCCGAGGCCATCGTGGTCATGGGACGCCGCCTGGAGGGACAGGAGAAGCAGGTCTACGTCCGCTCGCCCCTCTCCTGTCAGGCCAAGCGGGGCATCTGCGCCAAGTGCTATGGGCGGGACCTGGCCCGCGGCCGCCTGGTGGCACCAGGCGAGGCGGTGGGCATCATCGCCGCCCAGAGCATCGGCGAGCCGGGCACCCAGCTCACCATGCGGACCTTCCACACCGGAGGCGTGGCCGGCGAGGACATCACCACTGGGCTGCCCAGGGTGGAGGAGCTGTTCGAGGCGCGGGTGCCCAAGGGGGCCGCCGCCATGGCCGAGATCGACGGTGTCCTGGAGGTGGAGGACCGGGGCGACCACCGCCTGCTGAGGGTGGTCAGCACCGAGGTCTACCGCGAGGAGTATGCCCTCCCCGAGGGGGCGCAAGTCCTGGTCGGCGAGGGGCAACAGGTGGAGCCCGGACAGCTGCTGGCCCGCCTGCCCGAGGGTAGCAACGGCGACAGCCTGCCTGCCCCCCTGCAGGCCGAGGTGGTGGCCCGCGGCTCCGGCGTGGTGGAGCGGGTGGCGCCGGACCGCATCAGCGTCGCCTACGAGGAGCGGGACCAGCGGGAATACCTGGTGCCGCGGACGGCCCGCCTGAAGGTCCAGCCCGGCGAATACGTGCGGGCCGGCCAGCCCCTCACCGATGGCCCCCTCAACCCCCAGGACATCCTCAGGGTGCAGGGGCCCGAGGCCGTCCAGGCCTACCTGGTGGAGGAGATCCAGAAGGTCTACAGCTCCCAGGGCGTCAACATCAACGACAAGCACATCGAGGTCATCATCCGCCAGATGCTGCGGCGGGTGCGGGTGGAGCACCCGGGCGACACCGACTTCCTGCCCGGCGACCTGGTGGACCGCTTCAAGTTCGAGGACGAGAACGCCAAGGTGATGGCCGAGGGCGGCGAGCCGGCCACCGCCCAGCCGGTGCTACTGGGCATCACCAAGGCGGCCCTGCACACCGACAGCTTCCTGGCCGCCGCCTCTTTCCAGGAGACCACCCGTGTGCTGACCGACGCCGCCATCGAGGGCAAGGTGGATCACCTGCTGGGGCTGAAGGAGAACGTCATCATCGGGCGCCTCATCCCCGCCCGTGCCCCCATCGTGGTGGAGGAGCCGCCGGCCGAGAAGCAGGCGCCGCGCCCCGCCCTCTGGAGCAGCGAGGCGGAGGAGGACGTGGCCGCCACCTTCTTCGGCCCCGAGGAAGAGGAAGAGGAGGAGGAAGAGGAGCCCGAGGAGGAATAGGATGCGGGCCGTAGTGCCCCTGGGGGCCGGGGGCCTCGCCCGGCCCCCTTGTCACCTCGGGCTCATGGTCTCGACAGGAGCCGACCGGCGTGACTGCCCAGCCCGCCGCCCCTGACGGCTCGCCCCTGCAGGCGGCCCTGTCCCAGTTCCATGCTGCCGCCGACCGCCTGGGGCTGGAGGAGGGCCTGCGGGAGGTGTTGGCCCACTGCAAACGGGAGCTGGTGGTCAACTTCCCTGTCCGCATGGACGACGGCTCCCTGCGCGTGTTCACCGGTTACCGGGTGCAGCACAACCTGGCCCGCGGGCCGGGGAAGGGGGGCATCCGCTATCACCCAAAGGTGGACCTGGACGAGGTGCGCGCCCTGGCCATGTGGATGACGTGGAAGGCGGCGGTGGTGGGCCTGCCCTACGGCGGCGCCAAGGGGGGCGTGGCCGTGGACCCCAAGGCCCTATCCCCCCAGGAGCTGGAGAACCTCACCCGCCGTTACGCCACCGAGATGGCCGTCATCATCGGCCCCAACGAGGACATCCCCGCCCCTGATATGGGCACCAACCCCCAGGTGATGGCCTGGATCATGGACACCATCAGCATGCACCGCGGCCACACGGTGCTGGGGGTGGTAACGGGCAAGCCCACCAGCGTCGGCGGTAGCCTGGGGAGGGTCGAGGCCACCGGTCGCGGCCTCCTGCACATGGTGGACCAGGCGGTGGTACTGCGAGGCCTTCAGAAGGACGGGCTGACGGTGGCCATCCAGGGCTTCGGCAACGTGGGCTCGGTGGCCGCCTGGCACCTGCACCGGGCCGGCTATCGGGTGGTGGCCGTCAGCGACTCGGGCGGTGGCCTTTACAACCCCCGCGGCCTCGACCCCGATGCCCTCTGGCACCACAAGCAGGCCGAGGGCACCTTTCGCCACTGCCCCTTCGGTGATGCCATCAGCAACCAGGAGCTGCTGGCCCTGCCGGTGGACGTGCTGGTGCCGGCGGCCGTGGAGGGGCAGATCACCGCCGCCAACGCCGACCAGGTGAAGGCCAAGATCATCGTCGAGGGGGCCAACGGCCCCACCACCCCCGCCGCCGATGCCATCCTCAGGGAGAAGGGGGTTCTGGTGGTCCCCGACATCCTGGCCAACAGCGGCGGCATCATCGTCTCCTACTTCGAGTGGGTCCAGGACCTCCAGTACTACTTCTGGGACGAGGACGAGATCCACGAGCGCCAGCGCCGCATCATGGTGCGGGCCTTCCAGGAGGTGGCCTCCCTCGCTGAGGCCGAGGGTGTCACCCTGCGGGAGGCGGCCATGCTGCTGGCGGTGAAACGGGTGGCGGAGGCGACCCGCACTCGGGGCATCTATCCCTGAGCCAGCCCCAGGGCTGCGCGGTAGGACTGCCAGGCCGCCCAGAGGCCCTCCCTTTCGGCTCCCACCTCCAGCGCCTCCCAGGGCAGGGGTTCATTGGCGCCCAGCTCCCGGTGGGCGTAGTACCCGGGCGACAGGTCGGCCTCCGTCAGCGCCCGCTCCCAGGGCGCCCAGGCGAAGGACTCGCGGTGGGTGTCCAGCCTGGCCCCCAGCTCCCAGGCGCGGCGGGCCACGGGGGACAGACGTCTGTCGGCCCGGGCCAGCACAGCGGCCAGCAGGGCCCTCTCTGCCCGCTCGCCCATCACCTCCACGCCCGTCCGCTTGGCTGCGGCTCGCAGGGAGGCGGTCCTGGCCTCCAGGGCCTCGGTGGGCGGCTGGGCGGCCCACTGGAAAGGCGTCCACGGCCGTGGCACGAAGAGGGAGACCTCCAGGCGCAGATGGGCGCGGCTGCTGTGGTGGGCGCGGCCGGCCCTGCGGGCCTCCTGGGCCAGCCGCACCAGGCTGGCCACGTCCTCCTCCGCCTCTCCCGGCAGCCCCAGTTCCAGCTGGAAGCGCAGGGATGTCCAGCCGCGGGCGTAGGCGGCCTCGGCGGCGGCCAGGACTGCGGCGTCGGTGTAGGGCAGCCCCAGGGCCATGCGCAGCCGCTCCGAGGCCGCCCCCAGCCAGAGGGTGAGGGCGCCCGCGGGCCTTCCCCCCGCCAGCAGGGAGGCCAAGTCCACCCACTCCTCCTCTGGGGGTAGGCGAGAGAAGCGCACCGTCACCTCCGGCGGCAGGGCCTGACGTAGCTCCAGGGCCAGCTGGCGGGCTTGAGAGTAGGGGGCACCCGTCAGGAAGACGTCGCGGTAGCCAGTGGCCCGCAGCGCCCCCAGCACGGCAGCCAGCAGCTCGGGGGCGGGCCTTTCCCGTCGCGGCCCCCAGTAGGGGCCGGGACGGGGCGAGCAGGGAGCCTGACCGCCGCCCCGGGCCAGCTCCACCTCCAGCCCTTCCCGGGCTGTCTCCACGAAGGGCACCACCGGACGGGGTGCAGGGGGTGGGAGGGGGTCGGCCCAGCGGGCGATGGGCCTCCCTGACGCTAGGGCCGGCACCCACACCCCAGGCACTCGGGCCAGGCCTTTCAGACGGCCGCTGCGGTCGGGGGCGCCAGCCAGGGCCTGGACGACCTCGGGGGCGATGGCTTCTGGGTCGCCCAGCAGGTAAGCGTCCACCGCCTCCGAAAGCGGCCAGGGGTTGAGGACGGCGGGGCCGGCGGCCAGCACCAGGGGGCCTTCCTCTCGCTGGCCGGCCGACCACGGGAGGCCGGCCAGGTCCAGCAAGTTGACGGCAGCCGCCGTGCACAGCTCCGCTGGCATCCAGAGCAGGACGGCGTCGTAATCGCGAGGTCGGCGACGCCCCTCCAGCGACCAGAGGCCGTGCCCTTCTTCACGGAGCAGCAACTCCAGGTCGGGCCAGGGGGCGAAGAGGCGGTGGCACATGACCCCCGGCAACCCGTTGAGGAGGCAGTAAAGGGAGTGGAGGACGGGGCAGGCCATTCCCACCTCGTAGACATCGGGATAGGCCAGGAGCAGGTGCAGCTCCGCCGCCTCCCAGGGCCTGCGGTCGGCGTTCCATTCGGCATCGGTGTAACGGGCGGGGCGGGTGGCCCTGGGCAGGACGGCTTCCAGGTCCGGCGGCAGCAAAGGTCCCTCCTGCGGGCGGGTCACAGATAGCCATCTTAAGGAAAGGGGCTGGAGAGGGACAAGGGAGCCACATCTACCCGCAGCAGGGCAGATGTGGCTCCCCTCGTGGGCAAGAGCTACACGGCGCGACGGCGCCGTATGGTGCGGGTCTGGGCTGCCGGAGGCAGGCCCATCGCGATGGCCCCCAGGGCGGCCATGGTCAGCAGCGCTGCTGCCAGGTAGATGCCCATGGCGATGGGCGTGGCCGGCTCCAGGATGCCTCCCAGGGCCTCCCGCTCCTCGTCGATGCCCTGGAAGGGGCCTACCAGCCAGCCCGTCAGGTCATAGATGAAGTTGACGAACTCGTTGCCGGCATCGGCACCCGTCAGCTGGAAGGCCAGCCGCAGGGCCAGGAGGCCCTCCACCGTCAGGATGGCTAGACCCACCAGCATGTTCAGGCTGCGGATCCAGCGATGGGGCAGGTCCCAGAGGCCGGGCCCCCTCTCCTCCACCTGCTCCTCTTCCTCGCGAGGCCGCCGAGTCCGTCGGGGCCTCGGCTCCTCTTCCTCTTCGGCCTTCTTGGACCTGCGGTGCATGGGCACGCCTAACTCCCCCTCACTGCTGCTGTTGCCCCTCTTCGTCCTGCATCAGTTGCTGCAGGCGTTGCCGCACCGCCTCGGCGCTCTCGCCGGTGCGCTCCTTGATGATGCCCACCAGTCGCTCCAGGTCTCCCCGGGCCTGCTGGACATCATCGTCGGTCAGGTTCCCCCAGACCGAGCGGATGCGTCCACGGATGCGGTCCCAACGTCCTTCCTGCTGCACCTCGGCACCTCCCGCAGTGGTCTCGCCTTCAGCCTAGCGTCGGGAGCCTTGCAGAGGCGTCGAAGGGGCGAGAGGCGGGCGTATAAATCCTCTAACGTTCTGGTCCCGGGCTCCGAGGCTGTGCGCTGGAGGCATTCTGGTGCCGGGGGTGGGGCTCGAACCCACACGCCGCTCGCGCGGCAGCGGATTTTAAGTCCGCCGCGTCTGCCCGTTTCGCCACCCCGGCACCGACAGTGGCCCCTGCACTCGAGTGCAGGAAGTGAAGAGGCGTTCGCCCGCTGTGGGCCTCCCTTCGGCATTATACCCGCTACCAGGGTCGGAGGCCGAAGAGGGGCCGCCGCCACAAGCGTTGTGCCTGTCCCGGGCCGGGGTTATCATGAGGGCATGACGGTTGACCAGAGAGCAAAATTCGCTGCCCTGGGGAGGGGCTGAGGCATGGACGCGGCCGTGGCCAGCCTGTCGCAGCTGGACCAGCGCAAGCGCTGGGTGGTGGTGCTGGGGACCATGCTGGCCCTCTTCACGGTGGGCATGGACCAGACCCTGGTGAGCACGGCCCTGCCCAAAGTAGTGGCCAGCCTGGGAGGGCTGGGCCTTTTCCCCTGGGTATTCACCGCCTTCATGGTGACGTCCACCACCTTCGTTCCCCTGGTAGGAAAGCTGACGGACCTGTACGGGCGCAAGCCTTTCTACATGGCGGGGCTGGCCATCCTGGTGCTGGGATCGGCCCTGTGCGGCGCCTCCCGCACCATGGAGCAGCTCATTGCCTTCCGGGCCATCCAGGGACTGGGGGCGGGGGCCGTCATGAGCATCGCCTTCGCTGTCATCGGTGACCTGTTCCCGCCAGCGGAGCGGTCCAAGTACATGGGGCTGTTCACCGGCACCTTCGCCGCCTCCAGCATCCTGGGGCCCCTTATCGGAGGGGCGCTGACGGACTACGTGCACTGGCGCTGGGTCTTCTACGTCAACCTTCCTATCGGGGCGGTGGTGCTGGCGGTGCTCGCCTTCGGCATGCCCCACCTGCGGCCCGAGGTGGGGCGCAGGCCCCTCGACGTCCTGGGGTTCATGCTGATGCCGGCAGTCATCGTTCCCTTCCTGCTCGCCTTCTCGTGGGGGGGCGACAAGTTCGGCTGGACCTCCGGGCCGGTGCTGGCCCTACTGGGGTCGGCGCTGGGGGTCCTGGCGGTGTTCGCGCTGGTGGAGATGCGGGCGGAGGAGCCGGCCTTCCCCTTGCACCTGTTCCGCAACTCCGTGTTCTTGGTCTGTTCGCTGGTGACGGTCATCATCGGAGTGGCCATGTTCGGGGCCATCGCTTTCATCCCCCTGTACATTCAGGGGGTGAAGGGGGCTACGGCCACCAATTCGGGTCTCATCACCATGCCCATGACGCTGGCCATGGCCGCCGCCAGCACCATCGGCGGCCAGGTCATCGCCCGCATGGGCCGTTACCGCCCGGTGACCCTGGCGGGG
>DATLZD010000012.1:0-12581 GCA_035574155.1 Dehalococcoidia bacterium
CCGCCCCGACAGGCCACCAGGGCCGCAGCTACAAGGAGGAAGGCAGCCCAACGCCTCACAAGGCAGAGGTTAGCGCCGACCCCGCCAGCGGTCTAGCCAGGAACGGAGGCGTCCCCCGACGCCCTGCCCATGCATCTCCAAGGGGCGCCCCCGCCAGCGCCTCTCGGGCCAGCGAAAGGGCCGCCAAAGGGACAGGAGGAAGATGAGCAGGAAGGTGGCGATACCGGCCAGGACCAACGCCCTGCCCAGGTCACCCACCGAGGGCGTCAGGACATAGCCCAGGATGATGACCACCAGGGCCACCAGCAGCACCTGGCCCACGCTGGGCCGGGGCAGCGGGAGGTGGAGGCGAGGGCGAGACAGGCGCTGCCAGGCCTCCCGCCAGCGACGCCAGGGCCGACGCGGTCGCTGGCGCTCTGCCCGTTCGAGGATCTCCTCCACCTCACGCCACAACTTGTCCGACATGGCCCCCACCTCACACGTTGGAGCACAGCAGGCGTGCCCATTTTAGACCCAAGGGGCTAGGCCGTCCAGAGGTCACCATAACATCAAGGCCCCCGGCAGTGCCGGGGGCCATTGGCTTGCCTCTTCGGTTCTTGGCCCCTTCCTTCGCCCCATTCTGGGCAGGCATGCCTGCCAAGCGCTCCGGCCACCCACACCCTGGGGCGCGGCTCCCTCTCCGGGGCGAAATCAGGGGCCGCAGCCTCGCCGCCCCGTGGTGCCACCACGGGGCCTTCCTAGGTCCACCTGGAGGACCGCGACCAGCTGATGGAGCCGGGTCACGGTCTCACCTCCTTCCCACCACCCTTATAGCCCAGGCCTTCCAGGCTGTCAATATTAAAGTCCTAGTGAAATGTGTAACTTATGAGAGCAGCTCGTCGTCCGGGCGGACCAGGACCCGCCGCGATGCCAGCGGGTCGTCGGCCGGTGCCACGACCCCCGCCTGCTCCAGGGCACCCATCAGCTTCAGCGCCCGCTCGCGGCCGATGCCCAGCCGCCTCTGCAGCATGGACACGGAGATGCGGTTGTGCTCCATGGCCAGCTCCTTGGCCGCCTGGAAGAGGGGGTCGTCCTCGCCTGTGAGGCCCGCCTCCCGCACCTGCTCCAGCAGGTGGTCCATGGGCTCCGGCCGCAGGTGACGAAAGCGGTCGTCGGCCCACCAGGCCACCACCCGCTCGATCTCGGCGTCGGAGACGTAGCACCCCTGAAGGCGGCGGGGCTTGGCCGCGTCGGTGGGCAGGTAGAGCATGTCGCCGCGGCCCAGGAGCTTCTCGGCCCCGGCCATGTCCAGAATGGTGCGCGAGTCCACCTGCGAGCTGACGGCGAAGGCTATGCGGGTGGGGAAGTTGGCCTTGATGAGGCCCGTCACTACGTCCACCGACGGCCGCTGCGTGGCCACTATCAGGTGGATGCCCGTGGCCCGCGCCAGCTGGGCCAGGCGACAGAGCTGCCGCTCCACCTGATAGGGGGCCGACATCATCAGGTCTGCCAGCTCGTCGATGATGACCACCCAATAGGGCATCTTCTCGGGCGCGCGCTGGCTGCGGTTGTAGGCCTCGATGTTGCGCACCCCCACGGCAGCGAAGGCGCGGTAGCGGGCCTCCATCTCCTGGATGACGGCTTGCAGCACCGCCGGCACCTCTTCCAGCTCCACGATTACCCGTGAGAAGAGCAGGTGCGGGACAGGCGAGAAGGCGGCCAGCTCCACCCGCTTGGGGTCGATGAGTACCAGCCGCACCTCCTCCGGGGTGTTGTGCATGAGCAGACAGGTGATGAGGGAGTTGATGCACACGCTCTTGCCGCTGCCGGTGGCGCCAGCGATAAGCAGGTGGGGCATGCGGGCCAGGTCCGCGGCTACCGGCTCCCCAGACACGCCCTTGCCCAGGGCCACCGCCAGGCGCGAGCGGGAGGCCACCTTCTGGAAGGCGGGGCTCTCGATGACGCTGCGCAACGTCACCACCGACGGCGCTGTGTTGGGCACCTCGATGCCGATGAAGGGCTTGCCCGGCACCGGCGACTCGATGCGGATGCTGGGGGCAGCCAGCGCCAATGCCAGGTCGTTGGCCAGGGCGGTGATGCGGTTCACCCGCACCCGGGTGCGCGACAGTACCTCGCTGCGATACTTGGGGCGCCCGTCCTTGTCGTAGACGATGCGGCCCCGTTCGTCCCGCTCGGGCACCAGCCGCGTCTTCACCTCCCAGCCCGGCTCGATGCCGAACTGGGTGACAGTCGGGCCCTGTTGGATGGATACCACCCGGGCATCGACCCCGAAGCTCTTGAGCGTATCCACGATGAGCTGGGCGCGGGCCTCGTTATCGGGCGGCTTAGACTCCTCCCCGACCGCATTGAGCAGGTGGACGGGGGGCAGCTCCCAGCCGTTGCCGGTGCGGCGGCGCCGTTCGGGCTTGCTCTCGGCGGCTGCCGCCTGCTCCTGCGCCTCCTGGCCGCCCTTCTCCTCCTGGGACGGCTGGCCCCATTCCTCGTCCCAGCGGGCCACCAGCGGCGGGAGCTTCGGGGGCGGCGCGGGCAACTCCCACTCCTGGCGCTCCTCGTCCTGGGCAGGCAGGAGGGTGCCCACCCAAGAGGCCACCGCCCTGGCCGCCCCCGCCACGCGATGGGGCAGGTCCAGGGAGACGGCCCATTCCACCAGCACGCCCGTCCCCTTGGCCAGAAGGACCGGCAGGCGTGGCCACGCCAGCACCAGGGCCGCCGGTGCCGACGCGCCCCAGGCCGCGACTGCCGGCCAGCTGCCGCTCAGATAGGAACCGGCCTGCCCTCCCAGGGACACCTCGGCCAGCAAAACCTCGCCCAGACCGACGCGCGGCTCAAAGAGGCCCAACGCACCCAGCGCGAAGGCGAGCAGCAGGTGGCCGGCCAACCACAGGCGCCAGAAGGCGGCCGAGCGGGCCCCTGGGCGCCGGAGCAGCGCTACGTCCAGGGCCAGGGCCCCGGCGACCAGCGGGAGGCCCAGCCCCAGCCAGCGAAGGAGGGCCTCCCCTGCCGCCACCAGAAGGGGCACCAGGAACACCAGACCTGCCCCCGCACCCCCCGCCAGCAGCACCAGCAGCAACGGCCAGGGCTGGAAGGCAGCCCGGTGCCGCCGGACGCGGCGCGATCGCACCACACCGTAGCGTCGCGAGGCGACCGCCACCGGCGAGCGGCGCACGTGACGCCGCTGGGACCTGGCCCGCAGGCTCATTCGGCCTCTACACCTCCACCGTCAGCGGCAGGACCATCGGCCGACGACGCGTCTCATTATAGACGAACTGGACCAGGGCGTCGTGCAAACGCGCGTTCAGGTCGGCGCGGTCGCCACCCCCCTGCGAGATGGCGTCCATGGCCACCTTGCGCGCCCTCTCCAGCACCCTGCGGGACATCTCCTGCTCCATGAACCCCCTGGCCACCAGATCGGGCGGCCCCAGGGGCTTGCCCGTGTGGCGGTCTACTGTCACCAGGGCCACCACCACTCCATCGGAGGCAAGATGGCGCCGGTCACGGAGCACCACCTTGTCTGCGCCCACTGCCAGGCCATCCACGTACACCAGGTCGGCAGGGGCGCGCCCCACCACCCTGCCCCGCTCGCCGTCCAACTCCAGTATGTCGCCGTCCTCCAGCACGAACACGTTCTCGGGGGCCACGCCCATGGCCTTGGCCAGCTCCGCATGGACGACCAGGTGTCGGAACTCGCCGTGTATGGGGACGAAGAACCGGGGCCGCAACAGGCCCAGCATCAGCTTCAGCTCCTCCTGGGCAGCGTGGCCCCGCACGTGCACGTCGGCCACGCGGCTGTGCAGGACCGTCGCTCCCAACCGGTAGAGGTTGTTGATGGTGCGATTGATGAGCACCTCGTTGCCAGGGATGGGCGACGAGGACAGGACCACCACGTCGCCCTTCTGGATCTCCACGTAGCGGTGGTCCCGGTTGGCCATGCGCACCAGGGCCGAAGTGGGCTCCCCCTGCGCGCCCGTCGTCAGTACCACCACCTTGTCGGGGGGCAGATTGCGCATCTTCTCCAGGGGCGCCAACAGGTCCTGGTCGGTCTTCAGGTAGCCCTGCTCCAGGGCCATGGCCACGTTGTCCAGCATGCTGCGGCCAGTGACGAAGACCTTGCGTCCGCAAGCGCTGGCGGCATCGGCCACCTGCTGGACCCGGGAGATGAGGGAGGCGAAGGTGGCAACGATCACACGCCCCTGAGAGCCGGCCATCACCCGCCATAGGGTATCGCCCACGATGCGCTCCGATGGGGTGTAGCCGGGCACGTCGGCATAGGTGGAGTCGGACAGCAGCAGCAGGACGCCCTGCCGGCCCAGCTCGGCCACCCGCTGCAGGTCGGTGGGCAGCCCCATCACGGGCGTATGGTCCAGCTTGAAGTCACCCGTATGGAAGACGAGCCCCAAGGGCGTCTGAATGGCCAGGGCAGCCGAGTCGGGGATGCTGTGGGTCACGCGGACGAACTCGACGGTGAAGGCGCCCAGGCGGACCCTTTCGCCCGCCTGGACCAGGCGCAGGTCGGCCTCCTCCAGCAGGCCATGCTCCTTCAGCTTCACCTCCACCAGCCCGCGGGTGAGGCGGGTGCAGTAGATGGGTGCCCTCAGCTTGGGGAGGATGTAGGGCAGCGCGCCCGTGTGGTCCTCGTGCCCATGGGTGATGACGATGCCCCGTAGCTTATGGCGACGCTCCTCCACGTAGGTGATGTCGGGTATTACCAGGTCGACCCCCAACATCTCCTCCTCGGGGAACATGAGGCCGGCATCGACCAGGATGAGGTCGTTGCCCAGCTCCAGGGCCATCATGTTCTTGCCGATCTCTCCCAGTCCCCCCAAGGGGACGACCCGTAGCTTCTCAGGCATGGTTCTTAAGCCCCTCCGCGTCCTTGGCGTCGGCGCTCAGCCGTCTTTACCGGCGGGCGACCACAGCCAAGGCCTAGTCGAATCGTCCGCCAGGCTGCAATAAGAATCATATACGCAAACGCTCCGGCCGTGCCACGACGGGCAAGCGGCGGGCCAGGGCTGTGACAGTGCCTCCTCCGGCGCCCAGTCGGTCCCTGGACGCCATCGTCCAGGGGACCGAAGTTGATGACGGACGAGACCAGCGGGCCCTTACGCCATAAGCTGCGGCAGCCTCCCGCCAGGGACGGCTAGAAGAGGCGCATCTGTTCCGCCCGCTCGAGGGGCTGAGGAGGGATCGCCTCCCGTCGCGCTTCCTCCAGGACCTGGGCCAGCTTCTTGAAGTCCTCTTCGATGGTCTCGCGCATGGCCGGCTGGTGGAGGGCCGCCGCCGGGTGGTAGAGGTGCAGGAAGTAGGTGGCGTCCCTGCGTCGGACCTGGCCGTGCACCTTGCTGATGGAGTCCTTGGGGAAGAACCAGGCCAACGAGTGGCGTCCCAGGGTGACGATGACCTTGGGGCGGATGAGGGCCAGTTGCTCCTCCAGGTACTTACGGCAGGCGGCTATCTCCGAAGGCAGCGGGTCACGGTTGTTGGGCGGGCGACATTTGACCACGTTAGTTATGTAGACCTGGTCCCGCCGCAGGCCCACGCCCTCCAGCAGCTCCTCCAGGAACTTGCCAGCTGGCCCCACGAAGGGCCTGCCCTGCCTGTCCTCGTGGTATCCGGGCCCCTCGCCGATGAACATCACCTCGGCGTGGGCGGGTCCTTCGCCAGGGACGGCATTGGTGCGGGTCTGGCTCAGGGGGCAGTCGGTGCAGGTGCGGACGCGCTGGTAGAGCTCTTCCAGCCCAGCCATTGTTCAGGGGAAGGATAACACGGCGCCCATGCCCCTTCAACGTGGCCACTGGGAACAGGCCGGGACTCCTCCCAACGAAGTGGCCGAGAGCACGGCCCGCACGATGGCCCTCTCCACCGCCCTGGCAGCCAGGGCGCCCAGCACCGTGAGGTCCGCAGGGGCACCCACGCCGGTGGAAAGGGCGAACAGGACATCGCCGTCGACCTGCGTCCAGACGGGCCGCACCGCCCGGGCCATGCCCGCCATGGCCATGGTGGCCAGCCGGGCGCAGGAGGCCTTGTCCAGGGGCGCATCGGTGGCCACGACGCCCACGGTGCTGTTGGGCGGCGTCAGGGGCGAGATGCCCCGTCCCGCGCGCAGCACCTCCAATGTGGCGACGTAGCCGCCTTCCTCGGCCCGCACGCCTGCCAGCACCTGCCCGGTGTCAGGGTCCACCACCTCCCCGAAGGCGTTGACGACCATCAGGGCAGCCACCTTCGTTCCCTCGGGGCCCTCCTCGCAGGCGGTGCCGATGCCCCCCTTGGTGGCGCGGGCCAGGCCCAGGGCCTTGCCCACGGTGGCACCTGTTCCGGCCCCCACGCTGCCTTCGGGGACCGCCTCGACGCTGGCGGCCTGGCAGGCCTCGTAGCCCTCCTCCGGGCCCGGGCGGACATCGCCGCGGCCGAGGCCCAGGTCGTAGACCACCGCTCCCACCACTATGGGCACGACCGCTGCCGGGGTGGCCCGGCCCATGCCCCTTTCCTCCAGCCACCGCATGGCCCCCTGGGCGGCCGCCAGCCCGAAGGCGCTGCCCCCCGTCAGCAGCACGCCGTGCACCCTGTCCACCAGGAAGCCGGGGCGCAACAGGTCCGTCTCCCTGGTGCCAGGTGCTCCCCCCAGGACAGCCACGCCCGCCGTTGCTCCCTCGGGGCACAGGACCACGGTGCAACCGGTGCAGGCCTCGGCATCCGTCCAATGGCCCACCAGCAGCCCGGGTATGGCGGTGATGCCCGAGGCTGAGGGCACCTTCTCGTCCCCGGTCGCGCGTGGGGCAGCCATGTCACGTCAAGAGAACGGTTGCAGGCCCAGCGCTAGTCGTAGGCCTCTCGCTGGAGGGCCACCGACATGCCCATGCCGGCGCCCATGCACAGGGTCACCAGCCCCCACTCGGCGTTGCGCCGTGCCATCTCAAAGGCGATGGTGCCCACCAGACGCGCCCCGCTGGCCCCCAGGGGGTGCCCCAGGGCGATGGCCCCGCCGTTGACGTTGACCTTGTCCCAGTCCCAGCCCAACTCGTAGCCGCAGGCCAGCACCTGACAGGCGAAGGCCTCGTTGATCTCGATCAGGTCGAAGTCCGAGAGGGACATGCCGGTCCTTTGCAACAGTTTGCGGGTGGCAGGCACCGGCCCGATGCCCATGATGGTCGGGTCTACGCCCACGGTGGCGGCGTGCTTGATGGTGGCCAGCGGCCTGAGCCCCAACTCCTTGGCCTTCTCCTTGGACATGAGGAGGCAAAGGGCAGCCCCGTCGGTGCGGGGACTGGAGTTGCCGGCGGTGCAGATGCCATCGGGTCGGAAGCTGGGCTTGAGCTGGGCCAGCTTCTCCAGGCTGGTGTCCTCACGCGGCAGCTGGTCACGTTCCACCACCACCTTGGACCCGTCCGAATAGCCTATTTCGATGGGGACCACCTCTTGTTGAAAGACCCCTTCCTTCCAGGCACGGACGGCGCGGCGGTGGCTCTCCAGGGCGAAGCGGTCCGAGTCCTCCCGGGTTATGCCCCTCTCCTGGGCCAGCTTCTCGGCCGTCATGCCCATGTTCATGATCCAGGGCTCCACCTTCTGGTACCAGCGGGGCAGCCATTGGGGCTGCTTGGGCCCGGGCCAGGAAGTGGGCAGCATCTCCCGCGTCATCACCTCGGCTGCCTGGACCTGCTGCAGGTCGCGCTCGTCGCCCGGCGGGATAGGGGCGATGCGGTCCATGGTCTCGACCCCGCCGGCCAGCACGATGTCCGACATGCCGCAGCGGATGGCGAAGGCACCCTGGACGACGGCCTGGAGGCTGGAGCCGCACTGCTTGTTGAGGTCGGTGGCCGAGATGGAGTAGGGCATGTCGGCCTCGAACAGGTAATGGCGGGAGCGGGTGAGGACGCCCACTACGCCGACGGAACCCATGATGATCTCGTCGATCTGGGCAGGGTCGAGACGGTTACGCTCCACGATGGCCTTGAGCAGCGGCACCACCAGCTCCACATGGGTGATATCGCGATAGGCCCCCTTCTGGCCAGCGCGGCCGAAGGGCGTGCGCACCATGTCCACGATGACGGCGTCCCTCATGGCTTCCTCCCCCCAACGTCTATAGCTCGGGCTTCGGGACAACCAACACTTTATCACACCTGGCAGGATGGGCAGTAATGGGTCGAGCGGCCCCCCAACCGCACCCTGGCCACCGCTGTCCCGCAGCGGGGACAGGGCTGGCCCTGGCGCCGGTAGACGCGTACGTGGAACTGGTGTCGGCCCCTCTGCCCGCGGGCATCCAGATAGGCCCAGAAGCTGGTGCCCCCGTCCTGGGTGGCCCGTGTCAGCACCCGGCGGATGGCCAGGCACAGGCGATGGGCCTCGGCGGCGGTAAGGGAGCACCCCGGCCTCCAGGGCGAAAGGCCCGCTTCGTGTAGCGCCTCATCGGCATAGATGTTGCCCAGCCCTGCCACCAGCCGCTGGTCCAGAAGGAGCGCCTTCAGGGGTGCCCTCCTACCTCGTAGCGCCTGCAACAGGGCATCGGCGCTGAGGCCCTCCGAGAACGGCTCCGGCCCCAGCTTGCCCACCACCTGTGCGGGGTCAGGCACCACCCACATGCGCCCCAGCTTGCGCACGTCCCGGTAGTAGAGGCAGGTACCGTCGTCCAGCCGGAAGCGGGCGCGTAGGAACCTCTCGTCCGCCTGCCCGTCGCCGCTGTGGACCAAGGCCCCGGTCATGCGCAGGTGGACGACCCAGGTCTGGCCGTCGTCCAGGGGGAAGAGCAGGAACTTGCCCCTGCGGTCCACCGAGAGCACCCGTCTGCCCAGCAGGAGGGACGCCAAGAGACGACCGTCGGGCGGATAGGCAGGGAGGCGCGGCATCTCCGGGGACAGCCACGCATCCACGACGGTCCGCCCTGTCACCACGGGCGCTAGCTGGCGGCGGATGGTCTCCACCTCGGGCAGCTCGGGCATGGGGCCCCTCTTACTCCATGTCGCCCCAGGTCTTGCCCACCTTCACGTCCACCTTCAGGGGGACGGCCAGTTGGGCCGCCTTGGGCATGATGTCCAGGACGAGAGCCTGCATCTCTTCCAGCTCCGCCGCCGGGCACTCGAAGATCAGCTCGTCGTGGACCTGCAGCACCATCAGGGAGCGGAGTCCCCTACGTTCCATCTCCTGGTGCACGCGGGCCATGGCCAGCTTCATGATGTCGGCGTTGGTGCCCTGGATGGGCATGTTGATGGCTGCCCGCTCGGCTGCCTGGCGCACGTTGGCATTGGCCGAGTTGATCTCGGGCAGGTAGCGCCGCCGACCGAAGATGGTCTCGGCGTAGCCCAGCTCCCTCGTGCGCTGGACCGTCTCCTCGATGTAGCGACGGACCCCGGGGTATTTCTCGAAGTAGCGGCGGATGAACTCCGCCGCCTCCTCCTGGGGTATGCGCTCCCGCACCGAAAGGCCGTACGGGGTGAGGCCATACAGGACTCCGAAGTTGAACACCTTGGCCCGTCGCCGCATCTCCGGCGTCACCTGGTCCAGGGGGACGCCGAACACCTGGGCGGCGGTGACGGCGTGGATGTCCTCGTCGCGACGGAAGGCCTCCACCAACGCCGGGTCGCCGGTGTAGTGGGCGAGGATGCGCAGCTCGATCTGGGAGTAGTCGGCCGAGAGGAGGTGGGGATCCGGGCCCGCGTCCCTGGCCACGAAGGCACGGCGTATCTGGCGCCCCAGCTCGGAGCGGACCGGTATGTTCTGCAGGTTGGGGTTGCTGGAGGAGATGCGTCCGGTGGCCGCCCCGGTCTGGTTGAAATCGCTGTGGATGCGGCCGGTGCGCGGGTTCACCAGGCCCGGCAGGGCGTCCACGTAGGTCCCCTTGAGCTTGGTCAGCTCCCGGTACTCCAGGATCAACTCGATGACCGGGTGGGCTCCCCTCAGCTCCTCCAGGGACTGGGCGTCGGTGGAGTAGGAGCCCGTCTTGAGCCGACGGGTCTTGGGCAGCTTCAGTTCCTCGAACAGGACGCGGCTGAGCTGCTGGGGCGAGCCTATGTTGAAGCGGTGCCCCACCAGGCGGTAGACCTCCTCCTCTACCCGTCGGATCTCCTCGGCCAGCACACCCGACATCTCCTTGAGGACGCCCACGTCCACCGCCATGCCGTTGAGCTCCATGCGCGCCAGCACGGGCACCACCGGCATCTCGATCTCGTAGAAGAGCCGCTCCTGGGCGCGCTCCCGGAGCATCTCTTGGAGCCGAGGCCGCAGGCGCAGGGTCATGTCGGCATCGGCACAGGCATAGCGGCCTGCCGCCTCCACCGGCACCTCGGCCATGGATATCTGGTCCCGCCCCCGCTTGCCGATGAGCTGGGCGATGTCGGTCATCTCCACGCCCAGGAGGCGTGAGGCCAGCCACTTGAGGCCCAAGGCCCCTTCCCCAGGACGGTAGGTCCCGCCCCCACCTTCGCCGGCCAGGAAGGCGGCGATCATGGTGTCGAAGCGCAGCCCCCTGACCCAGACGCCGTGCTGGGCCAGCACCACCATGTCGTATTTGGCGTTGTGGGCCGTCTTTTCCAGCCGCTCGTCGGCCAGCAGGGGGGCGAGGCGCTCCAGCACCAGCTCCAGGGGGAGCTGACGCGCCCCGCCCACATGCCCCACGGGCACGTAGTAGGCCTCTCCCGGGGCCACGGCGAAGGAGAGGCCCACCAGGCGCGCCCGCATGGCCTCCAGGCCAGTGGTCTCGGTGTCGAAGGCGAAGGCACCTGCCGCCTCCAGGCGCCGGGCCAGCTCTCCTAGGGCCCCGTCGGTGTCCACGATGCGGTAGCGCTCGGCCCCGGTCTCGGCCTCGGCCGGGCGGCCGGCCAAGGCCATCTGCAGAGGGCGCTCCTCCTCCACCTGGCCGTCCTCGGGCGGGAGGCGGGGGACGAGGCTCTTGAACTCCAGCTCCCGGAACAGGTCCAGGACCCGCTGGCGACGGTAGTGGGCGCGGAAGTCGGCCGCCTCCAGGTCCAGCTCCAGCGGCAGGTCGGTGGCGATGGTGGCCAGCACCTTGCTGCGACGCACCTGGTCCTCGTGCTGACGCAGGGCCTCCCGCAGCTTGGGCGGCTCCACCCGCTCCAGGTTCTGGTAGAGGGCCTCGATGCTCCCGAACTCCTGGACCAGGCGCACGGCCGTCTTCTCGCCCACGCCGGGCACGCCCGGGATGTTGTCGGTAGCATCGCCCTTCAGGGCCTTAAGGTCAGGTATCTGATGGGGCAGGACACCGTAGCGGCGCTGCACGTCCTCGGGGCTGGCATAGACCACGAAGTCCCTCTGATAGGGACGGTATAGCCACAAGCGCACTCCCGGCCGCACCAGCTGGGCGATGTCCGAGTCCAGGCTCACCAGGCAGGTCTCGATGCCGGCCTCGGCTGCCTGACGGGAGAGGGTGCCCAGGATGTCGTCGGCCTCGTATTCCTCAAGCTCGTAGATGGGGATGCCGAAGGCCTCGATGAGCTCTCGGCAGCGTCGGATCTGGGCCCGCAGGTCGTCGGGCATCTCCACCCGATGGGCCTTGTAGTTGGGGTCCAGTCGGTGCCGGAAGGTGAGACGCCCCTTGTCCATGGCCACGATGACGTGGCTGGGCTTCAGCTCCTGCAGGACCGACAGCAGGGTGTTGGCGAAGCCGTATACGGCGGTGATGACCTCCCCCGTGTGGCGCACGGTGAGGGGCTGCTCCCGCATGGCATGGTAGGAGCGGTGTATGATGCCGTGGCCGTCCAGGAGGACCAGCAGGGTCTTGCCCTCGCCCACGCCTCCGATTTTAGCACCCGCTGTGCCCACCCTGTCCCGGCTAGGCGGGCGCCTGTCCTTGTCGTAAACGTCAGAGTGCCTTACAATGCCGGGCGAGAGCCATAGCCGAAAAAAGGGGAGACCATGTCCAGACCAGTCCTGCGCACGCCCCTCTGCGACCTGTTGGGCATCGAGTACCCAGTCATTCTGGCCGGCATGGGGCCCAGCGGCACCGCCACCCGTGGCATCGCCCGGGCGGAGCTGGTGGCTGCCGTCTCCAACGCCGGCGGCCTGGGGGTCATCGGCGGTGCCGGCATGTCCCCCGAGGAGCTGCGCCAGGAGATACGCAAGGTCCGCGACCTGACCGACAAGCCCTTTGGCGTCGACCTGTTGCTGCCGGCCCTCGGGCAGATACCCCCGGCAACCAGCGGCGGCAGCGCCCCCGCCAGCTGGCGCGAGCTGGTGCCCGGGGAGGTCCGCGAGTTCGTCCTCCAGATCAAGCGCCGCTTCGAGCTGCCAGACGTGGGACAGGAGGCCATGCCCCGCTTCGCCCCGGACCACATCCGCCGCCAGATGGAGGTGGTGCTGGAGGAGCGGGTGCCCGTCTTCGCCTCGGGGCTGGGAGACCCCGCCCCCTTCGTGCCTGACCTGCACCGCAACGGCACCAGGGTCATCGCCCTAGTGGGCAACGTCAAGAACGCCCGTCGGGTGGCCGAGGGCGGTGCCGACATCGTGGTGGCCCAGGGCTACGAGGCCGGCGGCCACACCGGCCGCGTGGGCACCATGGCCCTGGTCCCCCAGGTGGTGGACGCCGTCGCCCCCAGGCCGGTCGTGGCCGCCGGCGGCATCGGCGACGGCCGCGGCCT
>DATLZD010000013.1:0-38329 GCA_035574155.1 Dehalococcoidia bacterium
GCAGTACATCACCATCGGCCGCGACGGCATCGAGCGCCCCTACTCCATCGCCTCGGCGCCCCACGAGCTGCCGCGGGTGGAGCTGTTCATCGAGCTGGTGCGGCACGGCAAGCTGACGCCCCGCCTCTGGCGCCTGGGGCCGGGGGACGAGGTGACCATGCGGCCCAGGGCCAAGGGCCTCTTCACCTTCGAGCCCGGCTACCCCCACCAGCTGATGGTGGCCACCGTCACCGGCATCGCCCCCTTCGTCTCCATCCTCCGGGACTACCTGCACCGCGGGCAGCGGGGCCACCGCTTCTACGTCCTCCAGGGCGCCAGCTACCAGGACGAGTTGGGCTATGACCGGGAGCTGAGGGAGATGGCCCACAGCCACCCCGACCTGCTGACCTACGTCCCCACCGTCAGCCGCCCCCAGGAGGGGCGCAACGCCGGCTGGCAGGGGGAGAAGGGCCGCGTCAACACCATCGTCGAGAAATACATCGCTGTGCTTCAGCAGCTGGGCCTGGGCGAGGCCGAGCGGGCCGAGCTTCGGGCCAAGGGCGTTATCGACTGAGGCCCTCCGGTCGGTCCCTAGGGCGTTACGTTGCCCGGCGACAGGCGCTATGGGGGCGGGCCGCGTGCAGATGGGTCACCGACGGCCCAGGTCCTACCCCGGGCAGCACCGCGGCCTGCGCTGGCCGACGGCCGTGGGGTAGCCTCCTGCCCCCTTTGCCCCACAAGAGGGTTTCAGGCTGCCTCCTCCCGTCGCAGGGCGCTGTAGGCCAGCTTGGCCAGGCCGCCGGCCACATGCACCCGCTGCTCCTCCGTCACCTCGCCCTTGAGGCGCTCCTCCACGGCCTCGGGCTGGGCGGCCAGCAGGTTGCGCACGCTGGCCGAGCTGAGGCCCAGGAAGGAGGCGATGTCGTCGGCCGTCTTGTGGCCCTCCTCCCGCAGGACGACGGCATAGGCCGCCTCCATGAGGCTGGGCAGCCAGGTCAGGCGGCGGTGCTCCACCAGGGCTCGAGGGCCGCCCAGCACGTCGATGGCCTTGAGGAACACCTTCATGGCCCGCTGGTCCAGGTCGTGCACCTGCGGCGACACCTCAACCATCCACCTCACCTCCCTTGCCCAGTTGCGAGAGCCTCGGGCCGATGCGGACCAGTCCCGTCGGCGTTATCTCCATGACATGGGTGGCGGTGTCGTGGCCACAGAGGCGGCAACCATCGATGCGGAACAGTCGCACCGTCTCGCCCAAGGGGGCGCCGTAGAGCTTGGCCTGCTGGGCGGTGAGGACCGTCTGCTTGGCCAGCACCAGGGTGCCGTCCAGGATATGGCCGACGGCATAGCCGCCCGCCGCCTCGGCGGTCAGGGCCTCGTGCCCGCTGCGCTTCTGGGAGATGAGGAGGGCCGTCTGGTGCCACTTCTTGAGGAAGTTGAAGATGGGGCGGACCACGTCCCGCGCTAGCATCTCCCGCGCCTCGTAAAGGCCCGTCAGAGAGTCGATGACCACGTGCCGCACCCGGTAGGAGCGGATGGCGTGGGCCAGGGTGTCGAAGAGGGTGGGCAGGTCCTGGGCGATGACGCTGTGGCTGGCACCGTCGACGATGACTATCCGCCCCTGGACTTCCTCGAAGTCTATGCCCATGGCCTGGGCCCGCTGCCGCAGCCCCAAGGCGGCGAAGGGGGCAGGGCTCTCTAAGGTCACCAGGCAGCAGGCCTCGCCCCGCGCCGCCTGGGCCAGCAGGTATTGCTCGGCCATGATGCTCTTGCCGGTGTCCGACACACCGGTCACCTGCAGGACGCTGTACCTGGGGATGCCGCCCAGGGGGCGGTGGACGGGCCGGCCATCGGCCCATTCGGTGGTGAAGAAGAGTCCGTCCAGCCCTTCGATGCCTGTGGGGACGGGCTCCAGCCTGGGGGCGGAGCGGGCCACCTCCCCCAGCAGGGCCACGGCACCCTCCGGCAGCGAGCGCTCGGGCATGACCGTCCGCCTCCCTGACAGCACCTCCCCACCTTCCAGGATAAAGGACGCCGGCGCCTGCCCACCAACCTGGCCCGCATGCCCAGGGCCTGGATCACCAGGGGGATGGCGTCATGGCCGGCCCCCGAACACCACCAGCTACGACGGGGGCACGCTGACATCGAAGAACGGCTGGTCGCCGGCCAGGGCCCGCGATTGCACTCGTGACGAGGGCTCCCACAGCAGGGAGGCTGTCGTCTCCAGGGCCGCCTTCTGTTGGGGCTGGGGCAGTGGCTCCCCCTCGGGGCCCCGTCCTCCCAGAGCAGCAGCCCCTGGCCCCCTGCCGGAGGCACCAGGACAGCCGTGCCGCTGCGGCCCAGCCCCAGCCCCCACACGACGTCCTGGTCCAGGTCCGGACGCCGTCGCCGGGAGGTGAGGGCCAGCACCACTGCCGCCACCAGGATATCCCCTCGGCGGCTTCCGGCAGGTAGGCAGTCACTTCCCTTAGCCGTCGCTGATGTCCAGGTGGAGGGCAGGCACGGCCCTGCTTAGGCCCTCAAGACGTGGTACAATCTGCCCATTGAGCGACCACGGGGAGGTGGCAGCGATGGAAGGCGCCGCGAGGCATATTCGCTAGGAGAAGAGGAGGGGGAGGCCATCTGGTTCCTGGGCACCCTCATGGTCATCAAGGCGGGCGGCACCGAGACCCAGGGCCGCTTTGCCGTCATCGACCAGCGCATGCCCCCCGACTACGCTACCCCTCTGCACGTGCACCGCACCGACGACGAGGCGTTCTACGTGCTGGAAGGCCAGCTACGCGTCCACTATGGCCAGCGACAACTGACGGCCGGGCCCGGGACATGGGTCTTCGCTCCCAAGGGCCTGCCCCATGCCCTGCAGACGGGCCCCGAGGGGGCGCGGGTGCTGACCTTCTCCTCGCCGGCGGGCTTCGCCGACTTCGTGCGCTCGGTAGGAGAGGCGGCCCGCGAGCACCGGCTGCCACCGCCGGCGCCGGTGGACCCGCAGCGGCTGACGGCCATCGCCCAGCAACACGGCATCGACATCCTGGGCCCGCCGCCCCGGCCGTAACGCTAGTCCAAGGCCCGCAGCCCCTGGATGGCGGCCAGGCGGTGGCGCAGGGCCGACCAGGCGTAGGCCAAGGCGAAGGCGGCCGTGGTCACCAGCACCACGTTGGCCCCCGACGATATGTCCAGGTAGTAGCTGATATACATGCCGCCCATCCCCGCCAGGGCGCCGATGGCCACCGACAGCAGCACCAGTCGGTGGAAGCTGTCGGTCAGCAGGCGGGCCGTGGCTGCCGGTATCACCAGCGCCGCTACCAGCATGGTGACGCCGATGACCTGCATGGACACCACGATGGTGCCGGCCAGGGCCAGGGCGAAGAGGGCGTCCAGCCAGTGGACCCTCACCCCGTAATAGGCTGCCACCTCCGGGTCGAAGGTCATGAACAGCAGCCGCCGGTAGCAGAGCAGCACGAACAGGAGGGCGAGGCCCGTCATGGCCGCCACCGCCAGCAGGTCCTGGGGCTGGATGCCCAGGACCTCCCCCAGCAGGGCTGCCTCAAAGTTGCGGGTAAAGGTCCGGTAGCGGCTGATGAGGGCCACCCCCACGGCGAAGCTGGCGGTGGTGACCACCCCGATGACGGCATCGGCGCCCAGCATGCGCCGCCGTTGCACGGTGGCGTTGATGAGGAGCGCCGAGAGGAAGCCCCACAGCCCGGCGCCCAGGTAGAAGTTGAAGGACATCACATAACTGACCACGGCCCCGCCCAGCATGGCATGGGACAGGCCGTGACCGATGTAGCTCATGCGGCGCAAGACCACATAGACGCCCATCAGGCCGCACAGGGCGCCCACCAGCCCGGCCACGATGAAGCCCCGCACGAAGAAGTCGTAGGCGAAGGGCTCAAGCACCGCCACCCTCCTGCCGGGGCCGGCTGCGGGCCAGGTGCTCCTCGTAATAGCGGTGGGGCCGTTCGGCCACCAGCACCAGTCCCTCGTGGTGGACCACCGTCATGGGGGCGCCGTAGGTCTGGGACATGACCTCGGGAGTGAACACCTGCGCCGGTGGGCCGTCGGCCACCACCCTACCGTTGAGGCAGATGACCCGTGGCAGGTGGGCGGCCACAGCGTTGATCTCGTGGGTGGTGAGAACGATGGTGGTGCCGTCATGGTTCAGCTCGTGGAGCAGGTGGAGGATGTCGTCCCGGGTCTTGATGTCCACGCCGGCAGTGGGCTCGTCCAGCAGCAGGAGCCTGGGCGAGGACACCAACGCCCGGGCCAGGAAGGCCCGCTGCTGTTGTCCCCCTGACAGGGCACGGATATGCCTGTTCGCCAGGTGGGCGATGCCCAGACGCTCCATGACGGCGCTGGCCCGCTGTCGCTCCTCTCTCGTGGGCCAAGGGCGCCAGCCCCGGCTGGCGAAGCCCATCAGCACCACCTGTTCCACCGTGACAGGGAAGTTCCAGTCCACCGTCTCCACTTGGGGAACATAGCCGGCCAAGGGGCGGCCCCGGTCATGGGGCCTCCCCTCCACCAGCACCTGGCCGCGATAGAACTCCACGGCCCCCAGGATGGCACGCAGGAAGGTGGTCTTGCCGGCGCCGCTGGGACCCAGCAGGCCCACGAATTCGCCCTCCCAGATGCTGGCACTGACGTCCAGGAGGACGGGGGTGCCCGAGTAGCCGCAGGTGACCTGGCGGAACTCCACCAGGGGCGCCTCGCCCCTGGGCTCGTGCGGGTAGGGGTGGAGCATGGGCCTCCCTCAGTAGCGGGCGTGGCTCCCGTCGCGGCAGACCAGGGACGGGTCGACCCGGTCCATGGCGCTGGCGTCGCCCCCCAGGGCCGGGATCATGGCCTTCATGTTCTGGACCATGAGGCCGATGTAGGAGTGGAGGCGGTCACCAGGCTTGCCCGGCAGGTCGTCGTCGGCCAGGTCGGTCACGTATTTGGCGCCCGTCTCGTTGGCGATCTGGTTCAACACACGGCTGGGGAAGACCTCCGAGCCGAAGATGGCCGGGACCCTCTCCTGTCGGATCTGGTCGATGAGCCGCGCCACCTCCTGGGCCGAAGGCTCCGAGAAGTCGGAGGGCTGGATGGCGCCGATGACCTGGAAGCCATAGTCATCGGCCCAGTAGGCCCAGGAGTCGTGGTAGGTCAGCAGCTTGCGGTTCTGGGGCGGCACCGTGGCCGTGGCCTCGGCCATGGCCCGGTCCAGCTCCTGGAGGCGCTGACGGAAGGCCTGATAGTTGGCCTCGTAGTAGTCGCGGTTGGCGGGGTCCTTGCGCACCAGGGCGTCGCGCACCAGCTCGGCATAGCGCATGGTCAGGCGGGCGCTGGGCCAAAGGTGGGGGTTGGGCTTCCCCTGCTCGCGAGGAAAGCTGAAGTCGAACTTCCACTGGTCCTGGGTGATGGCCTGGTCCCCCAGCAACACGATCTCGGCATCGGGACGCTTGTTGGCCTCGGCCATGTCCAGCAGGGGCTCTTCCAGGAAGAGGCCGTTGAGGATGATGAGGTCGGCCTGGGAGAGGGCCCTGGCCACCCCCGAGGGCGGCTCATAGGTGTGGGAGTCCTCCCCCTCCGGTATGACGCCGATAAGGTCGATGCGCCCACAGCCGATGTTCTCGATGATGCTGGTGATGGGCGAGACGCTGCTCACCACCTTTAGCCGGCCGCTGGACTCGTCGAAGGACATGCCGCTGCCCCCACAGGCGGCCAAGACGACGACCATCAGCGCCCCAGCTGCCGGCCAGAAGAGACGGGAGAGTATAGACGGCATCCTCGACCTCCTCACTGTTCCTGTCGTCCCCGACAGCGACTGCACAGCCCGAAGATGGCGAAGTGGTCGATGTCGGCGGCGAAGCCGTGGTCCTCCAGGAGGGCGGTGGCCAGCCCGTCCAGGTAGGAGTTGTCCAAGCGGCTCACCTGGCCACAGCCGCGGCAGATGAGGTGGTGATGCCGGTCGCCCCGAGTCCACTCGAACTGGGCCTCGCCGCCCAGGTGGGCCTCGCTGACCAGGCCCAGCTCCTTGGCCGCCGTGAGGGTGCGGTAGACGGTGGAAGCATCGACGTAGGGGTACTGGCGGCGGACGTCCTCCAGGATCTCGGCGGCGGTGACGTGCCGTCCGGCGTGGCGCAGGGCCGAGAGGATCAGCATGCGCTGGGGGGTCACCTTCTGCCCCGCCCTTTTGAGGGCCCGCACCGTCTCGGCTTCACATCCCATTGCCCCTGAAACCCCCTGCTGATGCAACTGATGCCTAACTGCAACTATATGCGTTCACGCCCCGGGTGTCAACCTGCGTCCCCTGCAGCGGGTCGGGGGCGGGGCGTCGCCTTGCAGGGCGGGAGCGCCTCTGCTAATATCCCATCTGGGTGGGGCTGTAGCTCAGCTGGGAGAGCGCCTCAATGGCATTGAGGAGGTCAGGGGTTCGAGTCCCCTCAGCTCCACCAAAGAGACGGCCGATGGAGGGGCCCCCCGCCTAGCGGGGGGCCTAAAGGTGTTGGCGGACCAGTGCCGGTCGATGAGCAGCTGGCCCTGGTGGGGAGGCTCGCCTTTGCTGCTGTCCTGGGGGCCTTCATCGGGTTGCAGCGGGAGCTGCAGGGCTACCCAGCCGGCATCCGGACCCTGGCCCTGGTGGCCCTGGGCTCCGCCCTCTTCACCGAGGTCTCGCGTCTCCTGGCCGGCGATGACCGGGTGGCGGCGGGCATCGTCACCGGCATAGGCTTTCTGGGGGCGGGAGTCATATTCCGCGAGGGTTACACGGTGAAGGGTATCACCACCGCCGCCAGCATCTGGGCTGTAGCCGGCATCGGCATGGCCGCTGCCCTGGAGCTCTATCTGGTGGCCGGACTGGGGGCGCTGACGGTGGTGACGGTGCTGGGTGCCCGACCCCTCACTCGCCGCATGGACGCCTTCCTGCGCCGCTTCTTCGGCGAGGAGGCGGCGGGGGAGGCCACCGGCCTGCGTCGACCCGGCCCGCGCCAGTAGCACGTCGTGCCGAGGGGTGTGCCATGGCTGAGCGCTACAACCCCCGCCAGATCGAGCGCAAATGGCAGGACCGCTGGGAGCGGGACGGCCTCTACCGCACCCCCGACGACTCTCCTCTGCCCAAGTTCTACTTCCTCACCATGCTCCCCTACACCTCGGGCGACCTGCATATCGGCCACTGGTATGCCATGGCCCCGTCCGACGCCGCTGCCCGCTACCGGCGCATGCGCGGCTACAACGTCCTCTTCCCCATGGGGTTCGACGCCTTCGGCCTTCCGGCCGAGAACGCCGCCATCAAGCATGGCATCCACCCCAAGAAGTGGACCTACGACAACATCGAGCGCATGCGCCGCCAGCTCAAGAGCATGGGCGCCATGTTCGACTGGTCGCGGGAGGTCATCACCTGCGATCCCGAGTACTACCGCTGGAACCAGTGGTTCTTCCTGAAGATGTATGAGCGGGGGCTGGCCTATCGTGCCCTGGCCCCGGCCAACTGGTGCCCCTCCTGCCAGACGGTGCTGGCCAACGAGCAGGTCCTGCCTGACGGCACCTGCGAGCGTTGCGGGACCGCGGTCACGCACCGTGACCTGGAGCAGTGGTTCTTCCGCATCACCGCCTACGCCGAGGAGCTGCTGGACCACTCCAAGATCCAGTGGCCCGAGCCGGTGGTGACCATGCAGAAGAACTGGATCGGGCGCTCCGAGGGCGTGGAGATCGCCTTCGGCCTGGAGGTGCCCGGGGTGGAGGAGAGGGAGATCCGCGTCTTCACCACCCGTCCCGACACGGTCTACGGCGTCACCTTCATGGTCCTGGCCCCGGAGCACCCGCTGGTGCCCCGGATCACGGCCCCGGAGCGCAGGCGGGAGGTGGAGGAATACATCGAACAGGCCCGGCGCCAGACGGAGGTCCAGCGTCTCTCCACCGCCCGCGAGAAGACGGGGGTCTTCACGGGGGCCTATTGCCGCAACCTGCTCTCGGGGGAGCTGGTGCCCATCTGGATCGCCGATTATGCCCTCATGTGGTATGGCACCGGCGCCGTCATGGGTGTCCCTGCCCATGACCAGCGGGACTTCGAGTTCGCCCAGAAGTTCGGGCTGCCGGTGAAGGTGGTGGTGGCACCCCCCGGCTGGGACGGCTCCCCCCTGCAGGAGGCCTACGAGGGGCCGGGGACCATGGTGGACTCGGGGCCCTTCAGCGGCCTTCCCTCGGAGGAGGGGAAGGCAGCGGTGGCCCGCTACGTGGAGGAGCGGGGCTGGGGCCGCCGCCGCGTCATGTACCGCATGCGGGACTGGCTCATCTCCCGTCAGCGTTACTGGGGCACGCCCATCCCCATCGTCTACTGCGACGAGTGCGGCACTGTGCCGGTACCAGAGGACCAGCTGCCCATCGTCCTGCCGGAGGACGTGGACTTCCGCCCCACGGGCGAGTCGCCCCTGGCCCGCCACGAAGGCTTCGTCAACACCACCTGCCCCCGCTGCTCCCGCCCTGCCCGTCGCGAGACGGACACCATGGACACCTTCATGGACTCCAACTGGTACTTCATGCGCTACCTGAGCCCCCACTACGACAGAGGCCCCTTCGATCCGGAGCTGGGGCGCAGGTGGTTGCCGGTGGACCAGTATACGGGTGGGGCGGAGCACGCCGTCATGCACCTGCTGTATGCCCGCTTCTTCTGGAAGGTCTGCCGCGACCTGGGGCTGGTGGAGGGGGACGAGCCCTTCCTGCGCCTCTTCAACCAGGGGCAGATCCTCGGGCCCGACGGCCAGCGCATGAGCAAGTCCCGTGGCAACGTGGTGGCCCCCGACGAGCAGGTGGAGCGCTGGGGGGCCGACACCTTCCGCTGCTACCTCATGTTCCTGGGGCCGTGGGAGCATGGGGGCCCCTTCACCTTCCAGGGTATCCAAGGGGTCTGGCGTTGGCTGAACCGCGTCTGGAACATCGCCCTGGCGCGCCCAGCCAGCGACCCGGCCGTCGATCCCCTGCCCATGCGCAAGCTGGTGCACCGGACCATCCAGCGGGCCACCGAGGACATGGAGAAGTTCCGCTTCAATACCCTCATCGCTGCCCTGATGGAGCTGACCAACGAGCTGCAGCGGGCGCTGCAATCGGGGCCGGTGCACCCGCAGGCCTGGGAGGAGGCGGTGGACTCGCTGCTGCTGATGGTGGCCCCCCTGGCCCCGCACATTGCCGAGGAGCTGTGGGAGCGGCGGGGCCGTCCCTATAGCATCCACCAGCAGTCCTGGCCCAGCTACGACCCTGTGCTGGCCCGCCCCGAGGAGGTCACCCTGGTAGTGCAGGTCAATGGCCGCCTGCGGGACCGTCTGACGGTGCCGGCCGACATCTCGGAGGAGGAGGCCAAGGAGCTGGCCCTCAGCAGCGAGCGGGTGCGGCCCCACATCGACGGGCGCCCCATCCGCCGCATCGTCTACGTCCCCGGTAAGCTGGTGAACATCGTGGTGGGCTAGAAGGTGCCCCGGGTGCAGGTGCAGAGGGTCATCGCCGCTCCCCTGCCCCAGGTGTGGGAGGCCATCGCCGACCTGGAGGCGGCGCCCCGCTGGAACAGGGCCTGGGCCAGGGTGCGCCTGCTGTCGGGGCCGGCGGGCGAGGGCGCCGTCCTGCGGGCCGAGGACGAGGAAGGGCGCGCCAGCGAGCTGCAGGTGGGCGACTGGGAGCCCCAGCGCCGTGTGAGCTTCCTGCCGAGGCCCTCGCCTGGTGAGGACCTGGGCAGCTACTGGCTGGTCCTGGAAGGTCAGGCCATCACCCTGGAGCCGGCGGGGGAAGGGGCCACGCTGGTGACCATGGAGGCGCGGGCCCGTGCCCGCGGCCTCATGGGGCTGGTGGTGGGCTGGCTCCTCTGGCCCGGCTATCAGCGGCGCGGCCTGGTGGCTGCCCTGGATGGCCTGGAGGCCCTGTTCTCGCCGGACGAAGGCTAGTCGTGCCAGCCGTGGCGCCGTTCCAGGGCCTGGATGCCCCGGCGGACCTGATGTAGTAGCTGGTCCAGGCTCTCCTCCAACCGCTGCAGGGCCTTCAGGGCGTAGGCGTCGGCCTCTTCCATCTGCTGCTTGGCGGCGGCCTCGGCCTCGTCCAGGCGGGCGCGGGCCTGGGCCTCGGCCTCCCTCAGCAGGGCCTCGGCCCTCTCCTGGGCCTCCCGCAGTATCTGCTCGGCCCTGGCCTCGGCGGCCCTGACCACCTCCGTCTCGGACAGGCGCCGCTCCAGCTCCTGGTGGGCCTGGGCCAGGACGCGGGCCGCCTCCTGGCGTGCCTGCTCGAGGATCTCGTCCCGACGTTGGATGATCTCGGAGGCCTGGTAGACCTCGGTGGGCAGGGCTACCCGCAGCCTGTCCACCAGGTCCAGCAGACGCTGGCGGGCCAGCACCACCGAGCCGCCCACGGGCAGGCGGCGGGCCTCGCCCACCATCTCCTCCAGGCGGTCGATGAGGTGCAGGACGTCTATTCTCCCACCTCCCTAGCCGCCGAACTTGCGGCGCAAGGCCTCGGCCACGTGGGGGGGCACCAGGCCCGAGACATCGTAGCCCAGGCTGGCCACCTCGCGGATGCGGTGGCCGCTAACGAACAGGTGCTCCAGGCTGGCCATGAGGAAGACGGACTCCAGCTCAGGCGCCATGCGCTTGTTCATGAGGGCCATGTCGAACTCGGCCTCGAAGTCGGTGACGGCGCGGATGCCCCGCACCAGCACCTTGGCCCCCTCCCGGCGGGCGAAGTCCACCGTCAGGCCGCTGAAGGGCTTCACCTCCACGTTGCTCATCTCCCGCACCGCCTCCTGGAAGAGGGCCACCCGCTCCTCGGTGCTGAACAGGGAGCTGTGGGCGGGGAGGTCATAGACGGCCACCACCACCCGGTCGAAGAGGGAGGCGGCCCTGCGGGCGATGTCCAGGTGGCCGTTGGTGACGGGGTCGAAGCGGCCGGGATAGACGGCTGTGACCAATTCACACCTCCTACCTGTAGAAAGATAGGGCGCTATCGCCGTGGCGCAGCGTCTTGACCAGCTCAAGGGCCCCCAACCGTTGCGGGGGGGTGGTGCGGGCGCTGTGCTCCAGCACCAGCACGGTGCGCCCCGCCTCCACCAGGGGCGAGGACGCCACCCGCTCCAGGGCGGCCACCGCCGTGTCGTCGCCGTAGGGCGGGTCGGCCAGGACCAGGGTATAAGGCCCCGTCAGCCTCTCCGGCACCCTTTCGACGGGAAGGCAGTGAACGGCGGCCTGGGCGGCCAGGCCGGTGCGCTCCAGGTTACTGCGCACCTGGCGACAGGCAGCGGCGCTGCGGTCCACGAAGTCGCACCAGCCCGCCCCGCGGGACAGGGCCTCGATGCCCAGGGCACCGGAGCCGGCATACAGGTCCAGGACCCGCGAGAGGTCGGCCCCCAGCGACTGGAGGGCCGAGAAGAGGGCGGCCCGCACCCGTCCCGACGAGGGGCGGGCGCCGGGTGGCCCCCGCAGCTCCTTACCCTTGGCCCGACCGGCAGTCACCCTCATGCCCGCCCCTAGTCTAATACGGGTGGCAGGAGGGCTTCGATGAGGGAGGTGGGGGTGGAGGACGGCGTAGGCGAGGAGTCGGGTGTGGGCGTGCGGGGCTGCGGGGTGCGGGTAGGCGTAGGGGTCGGGGTAGGTATGGGAGTGGGCGTGGGAGTGGGGGTGGGGGTCGGGCTGGGCCGCGGCGTCGGCGTGGGGGTGGGAGTGGGCGTCCGCCCAGGGGTGGGCGTAGGAGTGGGGGTCGGCGTCGGGGTGGGCTCCGGCGCCACCGTCAGGACGACACGGCGGCCGAAGCGTTCCACGCCGTCGCTCACCACCAGCTCTACCTGGTAGGTCCCGCCCCGCTCGGGGGCTGTCCAGGTAGTGGCCGCCCCCTCCGTCGGCGATAGCCGGCCGTCGCTGGCCGACCAGCGGGGCACCAGGGCGCTGCCGTTGGGGCGCAACAGGGGTGGCGCGCCCGTCTCCAGCAGGGTGCGGATGGCCGGCCAGATGTCGGCCACGTCGGCCCCGCTGGAGGCATCGGCCACCGCCACGCCGCCCAGGCGGAAGGCGGTCACCAGCTCCAGCTTGAAGCCGACGCTGAAAACGTTCTCGATGAACACCGTCTCGCCTCCCCCCTGGAGGGCGAAGGTCACGGCCGCCGCGTCGCTGCTCCAGACGATCCCCCCTGCCGCCAGGTTGGGGGCCTCCAGCCGCACCCCCGTGCCTGGCCGTATCTCGCCCTCGGGGGTGCGGCGCACCTCGAGGGCCAGGGACATGGCCTGACGGTAGCCGATGGGCTGGGAGCCGTTGGCGTTGCGTCGTTGACTGTAGGGGTTCAGGACGAGGAACAGTTTAGATGGCTCCACCTGGGAGACGGCGAACTCCAGCGCCCGTGCCATGTCCTCGCGGTAGGTCAGGGGGTCGGGAGGGGGCAGGATCCGCACCATGTCGGCTGCCTGGCCCAGCGCCCGCCAGTCCAGCGTCTGCCGGCCCACCGGGGCGGACAGGGTGAGGGACAGCTTGCGGCCCCGCTGATGGAGGCGGTCGGCCAGCTCCCGCACCATCTGCTGGAAGGACACCCACAGGCGGGCGTCCACCTGGGTGTATTCCAGGTCCACGCCTGCCAGACCCTGCTCCTCCACCAGGCGCACGATGTTCTCCACGTGGGCCTGACGGCGGGCCGAGTCCGCCAGGATGGCGTTCACGTTCTGGATGGCCGGGCCTTCGCTGGCCACGATGGTAGGTATAAGCTCCTGTCCGGCCCTCAGCTCGGGGCGGCTTAGGGAGCCCTCTAGGGAGCCGTCCTCCCGTGGTCGGAAGTCGCGGGGGCTGACGATGGCGGCCAGGTCGCGGGCGGCAGGGACCAGGGCGGAGCGACTGGGAATGGAGGCGATGACCCGCAGGGAGCCGCCGGCGCCGCCGGCCAGCACCGCCAGGTTGCGGGGCAGAGGCGGGCCGAACTGCCCACAGGCCACCACCGGCCCCGACGGTATGCCGCCGCCGGCCTGACAGTTCCCCCGCTGGAAGTCCTCGGCCGAGACCACCACCGCCGGGGCCAGCCGCCGCCACTGACCGTCCACGTATGTCCAGAAGCTCAGGTCCTGGCCTTGGCGGAAGCCCTGGGCTAAGGGGAGGCCCAGCCGCACCGGCCCCTGCGGCTCCTGGCGGACTTCGAACACCAGGTAACTACGGCTGGCCATGGTCAGGCCCGCCGGCAGGGGTGGGGGGCGGGTGGAGCGGGCCACGATGCCGGCTGCCACCTCTTCGCCACCGCCTCCCCCTCCCAGGCAGGAGAAGGCCATCACCACCGCCAGGACTGTCACCAGGATGAGGCCCAGGGCGCCCCCGACGATGTAAGGAGCAGGGTCGCGGCCAGGCCGGGCCGTCGGCGGCGGGGGGGCTCCCGCCGGCCCTCGGGGCGGCAAAGGTCTCCCCCACACGATGCGACGCTGTGGGGGACGGCGAGAGAGCCTGTCGGGCCTCATGGGTCCCATAACGGCCACCCAGGCGAAGCGCAGCCCTCGGCCCGGCGCTCCGATTATGTCATAGGCGATTCTATCATGGCCGTAGCCCCGCGGCAAAAGCCTCCCGCTTGACCTGGTAGGCGGCGCCTGGGCATGATAGGCCCGAACCATGCGCCCGCGTCCTGCCCGGCCGGAGCCGGCAGGGGAGGCAGTCTGCCTGGTCTCCCATCTGCTCGCCCGGCACCGCCTTGAGGCCCGGCCCTTGGCGCCCGGCGTCCTCCTGGTCCGGTGGCCAGGAGGACAGGAGCGGCTGGCGAGGGTCCTGGCGCGGCCCGGCCCCCACCGGCGCGGCGGGCGGGGTGCCCTGGGGATGCACTGGCTGCTGCCGCCCGGCGGGGAGGAGCTGGTGGCCCTGGCCGACCTGGGGCGGGGGTTGGCCTGGCTCCTCACCAGGCGCCAGTTCGAGGCCTATGCCCGACCTGAGAGGGGCGGGCGCTACCATCTGGACTGGCTGGTGCTGCCCCTGGGGCCTTCCACCCTGCCCATGGAAGAGGAGTTCGAGCCCTTCCTGCTGGGACGCGAGGGCGTCCCTCATCCCCTTCTCGGAGGTGCTGCGCCATGATGGCCTTGGAAGGCGTCCGTGTCCTGGACCTGAGCCGCCTCGCCCCGGGCCCCTTCTGCACCATGCTGCTGGCCGACTTCGGCGCCGATGTCATCGTGGTGGAGGCGCCTCCTGGTGCGGCCCGCATCGGCGAGCCGGAACGGGCGGAGGTCCGCGCCCTCAACCCCCTGCAGCGCAACAAGCGCTCCATCGCCATCAACCTTCGCCACCCGGAGGGCCGGGAGGCCTTCTACCGTCTGGCCCGGTCGGCCGATGTGGTGGTGGAGGGCTTCAGGCCCGGGGTGGTGAAGCGGTTGGGGGTGGACTACGAGACCCTTTCCCGCCTGAACCCGCGACTGGTCTACTGTTCCCTGTCGGGCTATGGGCAGAACGGCCCCTACGCCCCCCTGGTAGGGCACGACATAAATTACATCAGCGTGGGGGGCGCCCTGGGCCTCACCGGCTGGCCGGGGCAGCCGCCGGCCATCCCCATGAACATCATCGCCGACTTCGCCGGCGGCGGCCTCTATGCCGCCTTCGCCATCTGCCTGGCCCTGCTGGCGCGGGAGCGCACCGGGCGCGGCCAGTATATCGATATGGCCATGAGCGACGGCGTCACTTCGCTGCTGACCTGGGTGGCCAGCCGCTACCTGGCCACGGGCCAGGTGCCCAGGCCGGGGGAGGACATGCTCAATGGCGGCGTCCCCTTCTACAACGTCTATCGCTGTGCCGACGGCCGCTACATCAGCATCGGGTGCCTGGAACCATACTTCTGGGAGGCCCTCTGCCGCGCCCTGGGGGCGGAGGAGTTCATCCCCCACCAGTGGGACCGCCAGCGCTACCCGGAGATGTTCGAGTTCTTCCGTCGTCGCTTCCAGGAGAGGACGCGGGACGAGTGGTTCCAGGAGCTGCGGCAGCACGAGGTCTGCGTCGCGCCGGTCTACTCCCTGGACGAGGTGTTCGCCGACCCCCACGTCCGCCAGCGGGGGATGCTGGTCGAGCTCCAGGACCCCGAGGCGGGCACGGTCCGGCAGGTGGGCATCGGCCCTAAGCTATCGGATACCCCCGGCTCCATCCGCACCCTAGGGCCGCGGCTGGGCGAGCACACCGACCAGGTGCTGCGGGAGGCTGGCTACAGCGAGGCCGAGGTGGCGGCCCTGCGTCAGGCGGGAGCCGTGGCCTAGGAGCGATGCCGCCCCGGCGTGGGCGGGCTGCAGCAGCGACATGAGGGTCTCCGAGTTCCTGGAGCTGGTGCGGACGGGCGTCCCCGCCCGACTGCCCGGCCCGCTGCGGGAGTTCCGCTGGCGCTTGGCCCCCAGCCTGCTCCAGGTCTATTACTGGTACCCGGCCGTCCATTACGAGCTGTGGCTCCAGCGGCGGCAGGGACTGGTCGAGGTGGGCCTGCACTTCGAGGGGGAGCGGGAGCACAACTACCGCTGGGCCGCAGCCCTGGCTGGGGAGATGCCGCGGGTGTTGGCAGCCCTGGGACGGCCGGCCGAGCTGGAGGAGTGGACGGGCTGGTGGACGCGGCTGCACTACACCGTTCCCATGGCCCCGCTAGACGAGGCCTTCGCCCAGGAGTGCGCCCAGCACCTGGCCGGCCTCATCGCGGGCCTCCAGCCTCTCCTGGAGGAGCTCAGGCGGGAGCACCGCATCCCCGAGAGCCGTTCCACCGGCCCGCCCCGGCAGCGGCGCCACCGCCCGGCCGCCCGTCCCTGAACAGGCCCCGCCCCCGGCCGGCCGCTGGCCCGCGGCGCGTGTTAGCATATTCTTGGGCCCTTCCGACCTCGCGTTCCTCGCTCTTTCGGCTGTCTGCTGCTGCGCCCATGCCCGATACCGGACTGGTCGGCCTCCTGGCCGTCGTGCTGGCGGCAGCTCTGGCCGGCGGCACCGTGGCCCATCTGCTGGGCCTGCCGCCGCTGCTGGGCTATCTGCTGGCTGGGCTGCTGCTGGGCCCCTACACCCCCGGCCCGGTGGCCGAGGTGGACCAGGTCCAGCGCCTGGCGGACGTGGGGGTGGCCCTCCTCATGTTCGGTCTGGGGCTGCAGCTCAGCCTGCGGGGCCTGAGGGAGGTGGGGGCCGTAGCCATCGGCGGCGGGCTGCTGCAGGTGGGGGCCGTCATCGGCCTAGGGATGCTGCTGGGCAGCGCCTTCGGGCTGGGGATGGCGCAGTCCCTGGTGGCCGGGTGGGCACTGGCCAGCTCCAGCACCACCATCGCCCTCCGGTTGCTGGAGGAGCGGGGAGAGGTGGACAGCGTGCACGGGCGGGTGGCGGCGGCCGTCTCGATGGTCCAGGACCTGAGCCTGGTGCCGCTGCTGGTGGCCATGCCTGCCCTGGGCGGCGATGGTGGCCCCCTGGGGACGACTCTGGCCTTGACGGTGGCCAAGGCGGCGGCCTTCCTCGCCGGCACCTACCTTCTGGCCACACGGGCCGTGCCGTGGGCCATGTTGCTGTTGGCGGGGCGCCGCTCCCGCGAGATGTTCCTGCTGGGGACGGTGGTCCTGGCCCTGGGTGGCACTGCGTTGGGTGCCCTGACGGGCCTGTCCCCTGCCTTCGGGGCCTTCCTGGCGGGGCTGGTGTTGGCCGAATCGGACCACGCCCAGCAGGGACTGGCGGAGATGCTGCCCCTGCGCAACGTGTTTGCCGCCCTCTTCTTCGTGGCCATGGGGATGCTCTTGGACCCCCACACCCTGGTGGAGGCGCCATCGGAGGTGATGGCCTTCACCTTGTTAGGCAGCGTGGGAAAGGGGGCCATCGTGGTGGCCCTGGCGCTGGCCTTCGGCTATCTCCCCCGCACAGCCTTCCTCTCGGGGCTGCTGCTCGCCCAGACGGGCGAGTTCGCCTTCCTGGCCGTGTCGGTGGCCGACGACGAGGGGGTGCTGGACGAGAGGGCCGCCTCGGCCCTGTTGGGTTCGGCCTTCATAAGCCTGCTGCTGGCGCCCTTGGCCCTGCGCTGGGGCGCTTCGCTGGCCGATGCCCTGTTGCGCTCCTCGCCGCCCGCCCGAGTCGGGCTGCCTGCCGGCGAGACGCTGGTCAACCATGTGGTGGTCTGCGGGCTGGGGGAGGCCGGGGCCGAGCTGGTGACCGCCCTGCGGCGGCGGGGCTTCCGCTGCGTGGTCATCGAGCAGGACCCGGTGGCCGTGCGCTGGCTGCAGCAGCAAGGGGTGCCCTACGTCCACGGCGAGCCGTCCAGCCCTCTGGTGCTGGAGCAGGCCCAGATCGGACGGGCAAGGGTCCTGGCGGTGGTCCAGGCCGACCCCGCCTCGGCCGAGGCGGTGGTGGCGGCGGCCAGGAGAATGGCGCCGGAGGTGGACATCGTGGCCCGAGGGGCAGGGCCCGAAAGCCACCGCAGCCTACGTGCCCTGGGGGCCGATGAAGTGGTCCATCCCGGGTTCGAGGCGGGGCTGGAGTTCGTGCGCCATACGCTGCACCGGCTGGGGGTCTCCTCGGCGGAGGTCCAGGCCTACCTGCAGCGGCGGCGCCGCGACTACTACGCCCCCGATTAGGCCTGTTGGCCCAGCCGCAGCCCGGGCCGCACGTCCACGTCCAGCGGGGCGGCGGCCCCGAACAGCTCCAGGCGATAGAAGGCACAGGCCGCCACCATGGCGCCGTTGTCGGTGCAGAGAGGCGGCGGCGGCACCCGGACCGGCAGGGGGGAGCGACGGGCCAGCTCCTCCCGCAGCAGGCGGTTGGCGGCCACCCCGCCCACCAACAAGACCTCCGCCGCCTCGTGCTCCTGGGCTGCCCGCAGCACCTTCTCCACCAGGGCGTCCACCACCGCCTCCTGGAAGGCGGCAGCCACCTCCGGCGGGGACGGCACCTCGCCGTGCTGGCCCTGCAGCAGACGCAGGACGTGGGTCTTGAGGCCGCTGAAGCTGAAGTCATAGGCGCCGCGGGTGCGGGCGCGGGGCAGCCGCAGTCGGGGACGTCCTTGGCCGGCCGCCGCGCGCTCGATGGCCGGGCCCCCGGGGAAGCCCAGCCCCAGCAGCCGTGCCACCTTGTCGAAGGCCTCGCCGGCGGCGTCGTCCAGCGTCCCGCCGAGGCGCACATAGCGGCCGTGGTCCTCCATTAGGGCCAGCTCCGTGTGCCCACCGGACACCACCAGGCAGAGGGCGGGGAGGTGGGGAGGGTCCCCCGGCAGCAGCCAGTTGGCGTAGATGTGGGCCTCCAGGTGGTTTACGGCCACCAGGGGCCGCTCCCAGGCATAGGCCAGGGCCTTGGCCAGGTTCACGCCCACCAGAAGCGAGCCAGCGAGACCAGGCCCGACGGTGACGGCCACGGCGTCCACCTGGGCGGGACGGCACCCGGCCTCCTGCAGGGCCTCCTCCAGCACGGGCAGCAGCAGCTCCAGGTGGCGGCGAGAGGCCACCTCCGGCACCACACCGCCATAGGGGGCATGGAAGGAGGCCTGGGAGGCCACCACGTTGGCCAGCAGGCGGCGCCCGTCCTCCACCAGGCCCACCGCCGTCTCGTCGCAGGACGTCTCGATGCCCAGCACCCTCATGGTCGGCGGTCCTCCAGGGCAACGAGCAGCACGGCGCCGAACCAGGGCAGGGAACGGACGGCCTGGTAGATGGCGGGCAGGCAGTCCTCCATGGGACCTGCCAGCAGCTCGGCCAGTGCCTGGTCCTGCATGGTCGAATGTAGAGGGGTAGCCGCCAGCAGCACGGCGTCGCCAGGGGCCAGGTCTAGGCGGGAGAACTGGGGATACACCGAGTCGCCCAGGCCCAGGGGCCCACGGGCATCCGGGATGTGGGGCTGCAGCAGGCGGAGGCGTCCTCCCGAGAAGGCATAGGCCAGGGCAGGCCCTACCTGGGCCAGGTAGCCCTCAGTCCCGCGCACTGCCAGCGCCGACACCCCCACCGCCACCCATTGGTCGCGCAGGCTGCGGCTGTTCCAGCCCCTCAGATCGGCGTGGGCCGACTGCAGGGCCCGCAGGAGGCCCCCCGTCACCGAAAGGCGGTAGCGGTGGAAGGACTCCCCCAGCAGGTTGGCGATGTCATTGCAGAACTCCTCGCTGCCGGGGAGGGCCGGCTCCACCAGCAGGTAGAGGTCGCAGGCCTCATCGCTTCCCCCGCGCTGGGGAAAGGCGCCGGTGAAGGGGCCGTCCTCAAAGGTCTGGCCGGCCACGATGTTGAACTGGGCCACCCAGATGACCATGCCTGCGCCCACGGGCGGTGATGCGCTACCGAGGATACGCCCGACGGGACGAAAAGGCGAGAGCGGGCTAGGTCAGGCCGGCCCCCGCCTGGGGACGCACGCGGTAGGTGCAGGCCCGCTGCCCCCGCAGCAGGCTCTGGGCCAGACGCGTGTCGGCGCCCACCAGCAGCCGCACCAGCTCCACGTGCAGGGCGCAGACGGCGGGGTCGTGCTGGGCTACCTTGGTGAAGGGGCAGGTATACTCGTCGATGAAGAACTGGTCCCCCTCCTGGCGCCACTCCACCAGGCAGCCCTGCTCCTGCATGATGCGCACCGTCTCCTCCACCCGCTCCTGCACGGGGCGCCCCTCCACCCGTGAGCGGTACTGGGCGGCCATACGGGCCGCCACCCGCCGCAGGAGCTGGTGCAGGCGCTCGTTGCCCTCGGTGGCCCGGACCTCCTCCAGCAGGGCCAGGGCCAGGTCGTCGTAGCGCTTGGGGAAGAGGGCCTCGGCAGCCTCGGTGAGGGAGTATACTAGGGTGGGGCGGCCCACCCGGCCCCGCTCCTCCCGGGCCGTCACCAGGCCGTCCCGCTCCAGCACCGTCAGGTGCTGGCGGATGCCGGTGGAGGTGAGGCCCAGGGCCTGGCCCAGCTCCTTGACGGTGGCGCGGCCGGCCCGCTGCAGGTAGTTGATGATGCCCTGGCGAGTGGACTGCAGTGAGAGGTTGCCGCCCATGCCAGGGAAATTATATCACTTTAGACAATTGTCTTAAATGCTTCTTTCTAAATTGAGGCTACCATGGCCGCCTTTGACCCCCTGGACCTGAAGGCCGAGGCCGACGAGACCCTGGAACGGGCGGCGCGCCGCCTGCGCCAGCTCCTGCGGGAGGCTGTCGCCCGCCTGGACCCCTTTCCACCCTTCCCGGGTGCCTTCTTCACCTACGGCATCGAGATAGAGGAGCCGTTGGTCCAGGACAGCGGCCACGGCTGCGTCGTCCTGGCCCCCGACGGGGAGCTCTACGAGCTGGTCATCGGCGAGGAGGTCCCCCTCTTTCCCGAGGAGGCCGCCGACCCGGTGGCCACCCGCAAGGAGGAGCTCAGGCCCCTGGACCTCCACCCCCGCGACTACCTGTTCTACGCCTACCGTGCCCTGACCAAGGTGGTGGAGCTGCTGCTGGAGCGGCAGGCAGGAGGGGCCTAGTCCTCGAGGGCTATCTCGCCGCTCTTGCCGCCCCGCTTACGGGCCAGGCGGATGTCGCTGATGCGGGCGCCCCGGTCGACGGCCTTCACCATGTCGTAGACGGTGAGGGCGGCCACCGCCACCGCCACCAGCGCCTCCATCTCCACCCCTGTGCGCCCCGTGGTCCGCACCCGGGCCTCGACCTCCAGGGTGGAGGCCTCCTCATCGGGGCGGATGTCCACGTCGACGCCGGTCAGGAGCAGGGGATGGCAGAGGGGAATTAGCTCGTGGGTCCGCTTGGCGGCCATGATGCCCGCCAGCCGCGCCGTGGCTAGGACATCGCCTTTGGCCACCTGACCCGCGGCGATGAGGCGCAGCGTCTCGGGCCGCAGGTGGATGCGGCCGCGGGCCACCGCCTCCCGCATAGTCTCGGCCTTGGCGGTGACGTCCACCATGCGGGGCCGCCCAGCCTCGTCCAGGTGGGTGAGCTGGCCCTGTTCGGCCATGGCTAGCCGCCGATCTGGACCATCTTGCGCCAGCGGGGGCGGTTGCCGTCCCACAGGTGGTGGGCATCGGGCTTGGTGCGCAGGGCCAGGAGAATGGCCCCCTTCAGCTCCTCGTCGCTGGCGCCGGCGCGCAGCACGCCCTTCAGATCCACCTCATGGTCGGTGAGGAGGCAGGGGCGGATCTTGCCGTCGGCCGTCAGGCGCATGCGGTTGCAGGTGGCGCAGAAGTGGCTCTCGGTGAGGGGGCTGATGAAGCCCACCAGCCCCCGCGCCCCGGGCAGGCGGTAGTAGCGGGCGGGGCCAGAGCCGCTCACGCTCTCGGCCGGCTCCAGGGGGCCGAGGGCGGCCTCGATGCGCCTTCGCACCTCGCGGGTGGGCACGAACTGGAGGTCGAACCCGGCCTCGCCCTTGGCGCAGGAGGCCTCCTCGTCCAGGAAGGGCATCAGCTCGATGAAGCGGACTTCCCAGTCTTCATGCAGGGTAGTGCGGGCGAAGTCCACCACCTCGTCGTCGTTGACCCCGCGCATCACCACCACGTTGAGCTTGATGGGCTGCAGGCCGGCGCGGCGGGCGGCCTCGATGCCGGCGAAGACGTCGTCGATGTCCCCCCAGCGGGTGATGGCCCGGAAGCGGTCGGGCCGGAGGGTGTCCAGCGAGACGTTGACCCGTCGCAGCCCCGCCCGGGCCAGGTCCTGGGCCATGGCCGCCAGGGCGATGCCGTTGGTGGTCATGGCCACGTCCTCGATGCCGGGGGTGGACGCGATCCAGCGCACCAGGTCCACCAGACCACGGCGGACCGTCGGCTCGCCGCCGGTGAGGCGGACGCGGCGGAGTCCCATCTGGGCCGCCACCCGCACCACGCGGGCGATCTCCTCCAGGGTGAGGATCTCCTCCTTGGGCAGCCAGGGGACCCCCTCCTCTGGCATGCAGTAAACGCAGCGCAGGTTGCAGCGGTCGGTGACGGAGATGCGCAGGTAGTAGATGCTGCGGCCCACCGGGTCCACCAGGCCGGGGCCACCGGCAGCCGGCAGGTCGGCCGGCCGGGCGCTGACGCTGGTGAGGGGGATCAGGTCATCCCCGGGCGTGCTCATGCAGCAGCTCCTTCAGGACCTGGCGCACCTGCCAGGCTGCCCGGGCCCGGTGGCTGACGATGTTCTTCTGGTGCTCCGGCAGCTCGGCCATGGTGGCCATCAGGGCTGGCAGGTAGAAGATGGGGTCGTAGCCGAAGCCCCCAGTCCCTCTAGGCTCCCTGGCTATCAGGCCCTCGCAGACACCCTCCACCGTCCACGTCCTCCCCGTGGTGGGGTCGGCCACGGCCATGACGCAGCGGAAACGGGCCGTGCGCCTGGGATCGGGCAGCCCCTCCATTCGTCCCAGGATGTAGCGGAACCGCTCCTGGTAGGACCTTTCCGCCCCCAGGAACACGGCCGAGGCCGGCCCAGGCGCGCCGTCCAGGGCATCTATTTCCAGGCCCGAGTCCTCCCCGAGACAGACCAGCCCGCTGAAGCGGGCCCCTGCCTGCGCCTTCAGTATAGCATTGTCGTGGTAGGAGTCCTCCCCCTCGGGGGGGAAATCGCCCGGCCCCATTCCCACATCGGCGGGGGCCAGCAGCTCCCAGCCGCAGCCCTCCAGGAGCTGCCGCAGCTCGCGGAGCTTGCCCTGGTTGCTGGTGGCCAGCAGGAGCCTGGGGATGGGGCCTCCTACTCCAGGGGCTGCCAGCGCTCGGCCAGCTTGGCTGCCACCATGGGCATGGTGGTGTACTCCATCTCCTCCAGGGGGAGGCGGTGGGGCTCGAAGGGTCCCAGGGAGCGGAAGTAGTTGGCCACCTCGTTGGCCTTGCGCCGCGCCTCGTCGAAGCCGGGGTCGTCGAACATGTCCCGCGGCCCCACCAGCTTGCCGTTGGCCAACTGGAAGCCCAGGCACACCAGCCGCGACGGCCCGTCGAAGCGGCTGGGGTGGGCGTCCTTGAGGGACACGGGCATCAGGGGGCCCTGGTGGGACCCACGCATCCACCCCTCCACGATGAAGGGGTTGGTGAAGGGCTCCAGCACCTCGCCCACGGCCGGGAACTCGCCCTGGGCACGCACGATCATGGTGGGGTCGTCCTTGCCCACGTAACGCCCGGCGATGAGGGAGAGCTTGTCGGTGCTGGAGACGGCGGCGATGTTGCCGGTGGAGCGGTTGAAGACCCGCTTCACGGCGTAGCGAGAGGGCGCCCCCAGGAAGATGAGCATGTCGTAGAGCTCCTCGGGGGCATTGAGCAGGATCTTCTTGTGCTCCTTGACGTCGTGCACCTCAAAGGTGAAGCCGTGGTGCAGAGGGTCGCTGATGATCAGCCCCGGGGTGTTGAAGGGGTCAGCGAACATCTTGTAGAGGGGTAGGTTGAAGGCCCCGGCCGACGTCTTGTCGCCCATGAACACCAGCACCGGCTCCGAGGGCCGCTCCTCGATGGTCATCTCGGCCGAGCCGGGCCCTGCCCCGCGGATGTTGCCTGAGAAGGCATCGGCCAGGAGGTCCTGGCCGGCGCCGTAGAGCTTCAGCTTCTTGGCCACGTCGGTGGCCTTCAGGAAGGTATCCCAGGCCAGGCGGTGGACCTCCTCGTTGTCCTCGCCCCGGTCGTGGGTCATGATGAGGAACATGTCATCGCCGCAGTAGCTGACGTGGTAGTCGATGAGGAGTCCGCGCTGCTTGGCCCGCTCCATCTCCTCCCGTCCCGTGTCCAGGACTTCGGGGTGGGAGGCTGAGTGGCCCACGAAACCGCCCACATCGGCCTTGATGACGCTGATGGTGACCATTCTCGCCGCACCTCCCTGTTTTTGCTGCCTGCCCCGCAGGCTCCGCCCACACCGACCCCCATGTTAGGCCCCGCCCCTCGCGGGCGTCAAGGAAAGCGACGGCCCAGCAGGGCCAGGGCACGCCTGCCCAGGCGCTGGGCCGTGCGGGCGGCCTCCCCTTCCCGGGCGGTGGAAGGGCGGGCCAGGGCCTCCCGCAGGGCGGCGGCCAGGGCGGCTGCCCTCTCTCTGGCCGCCCGTTGGTCCAGGGGCTTGAACCCCTGGAGCTTGCGGGGGCCTTCCCGGCCGCCCTCGGCGATATACCAATCGCGGAAGGCCAGGCAGCCGGCCACCAGCAGGGCGTATCCCAGGGGCGAGCAGGGGGGAGGATAGCCCAGCGACAGGACGCGGGCCGTGAGGGAGTGCTCGGGAGAGTCGTATTCGACCATCAGGCTGCCGCCGGGGGGCACCAGGGAGCCCAGCAGTCGGAAGAGGCGGACCTCTCTGCCCCCGTCCCGCAGGGACTCCTCCCTTCCGTCGAAGCGGAGGCGGGGCAGGTAGCGCACCAGCTCCACCCAGTTGTAGGCGGGGAACCGACCGGCGTTGTGGAGTCCCAGGGCCAGGGGGGCAGCGCTGGGCTGTCCCCTGACGTCCAGGGCGAAGAGCTGGAAGTAGCGGGCGCCCACAGCCCCCGTCGGCCCCAGCAGGACGGCCAGCCGCAGGCCGTCCAGGCTACGGCCCTGGAGGCGGGCCAGGGGATGTCCCTCGGCCCAGCGCCATTTGTTGCCCAGGGCCGCCTCCAGCTGTCGGCGGGCGTCGTTACCAGCGGCCATGCGGACATGTATTATAAGTCCCGCAGGCAGCCTTGGGCGAAAGGGGGTAGCCATGGCCTATCAGGAGGTCATTGTCGAGAAGCAGGGGCGGGTGGGCATCGTCACTCTCAACCGTCCGCAGCGACTCAACTCCCTGGGCCTCCCCATGACCGACGAGATGCGCCAGGCGCTGGAGGAGTTCAACGCCGACCCGGGGGTGGGGGCCATCGTCCTCACGGGGACGGGCCGCGCCTTCTGCTCCGGTGCCGACTTTGAGGGCTTCCGGGCCGCTGCCGAGGGGCGGGAGCGACCGGTGGGCGGCGGCGGGCTGGCCAACTGGATCGAGTTCGTGCAGCAGTCCAAGCCCATCGTCTGCGCCATCAACGGCTACGCCGTGGGCGCCGGGCTGACCATCACCCTGCCCTGCGATGTGCGCATCGCCTCGGACCAGGCACGCCTTTCCATGCGCTTCGTGCGCCTGGGGCTGGTGCCGGAGCTGGCCAGTACCAAGCTGTTGGCCCATATCGTCGGCATCACTAATGCCCTGGAGATGATGCTCACCGGGCGCTTCGTGGAGGCCGACGAGGCCCTGCGCATGGGCCTGGTGAACGCTGTGGTGCCCCACGAGGGGCTGATGGAGGCGGCGGTGGCCAAGGCGGCCGAGATCGCCTCCAACCCTGACTCCGCCCTGGCCGCCATCAAGCGCCTGACCTGGGCCAACCTGTGGGAGGCCGACCTGCGGGCCGTTCAGCGACGGGAGATGGAGGAGTTCACGGCCGCCCTTCGAGGGGAGCCCTTCCGCGAGGCGGTGCGGGCCTTCTTCGAGAAGCGCGAGCCGCGCTTCCACGGCTGATGCCCTCCCCGCAATACCGCCAGGCCATCGCGGGGCTGCTGGCTTATGCCGACTTCGAACGGTCGGGGCGCTTCGCCGACCGTCCCGACGTGGCGCCGGTGCTGGCCCTGCTCTCGCACCTCGGCGACCCCCACCTGGGGCGGCCCACGGTGCACATCACCGGCAGCAAGGGCAAGGGCAGCGTGGCCGCCATGGTGGACTCGGTCCTCCGCCATGCCGGCCTGCGCAGCGGCCTGTACACCAGCCCCCACCTCGACTCCTTCTGCGAGCGGGTGCGCATCGACGGGCAGCCCATCGCCGAGGAGGAGTTCGCCCGCCACGCGGCCCAGGCCCTAGCCGCCGCCGAGGCTGTGAAGTCGTCCCTGCCCGACCGCCAGCTGGTGACCTTCGACCTGCTGACGGCCATTGGCTTCCTGGCCTTCTGCCATCACCGGGTCCACGTGCAGGTGGTGGAGGTGGGACTGGGGGGCAGGGTCGACAGCACCAACGTGTTCCCGCGCAAGGAGGCATCGGTCATCACCCCCATCAGCCTGGAGCACACGGCCATCCTGGGCGATACCCCTGCCGCTATCGCCCGCGAGAAGGCGGCCATCGTGCGGCCGCCAGGGCCATTGGTCCTGGCACCCCAGGGCTACGCCGAAGCGAAGCGAGTGTGCCTCGAGGCGGCGGCCGCTGCCGGGGTCGAAGTGGTGGACGTGGCCTCCCGCTACCGGTGGCGGGTGCTGGAGCGTGGTACCCAGGGCCAGCGGTTCTTCCTGGAATGGGAAGGGGGCTCCCTGGAGGCCCACCTGCCTTTGCTGGGCACGCACCAGGTGGAGAACGCTGCCACCGCCGTGGCCGTCGCCCATGCCTTGGCCCTTCAGGGGCTGCCGGTGGACGAGGAGGCCATCCGCCGCGGGCTGGAGCGGGTCTCCTGGCCGGGCCGGCTGGAGGTCCTCTCCCAGGCCCCGTTGGTGGTGGCCGATGGCGCCCACAACCGCGACTCGGCCCGGCGGCTGCGCGAGGCGCTGGTGGACCACTTCGCGGCTGTGGAGGCGGTGCTGGTGGTGGGCACCCTGGCCGACAAGGACGTCGACGGCATGGCCCAGGAACTGGCCCCCATCTGCGGGGCCGTCATTGCGTCCCCTTTCGATCACCCACGGGCCATGTCCCCCGAGGGGGTGGCGGCGGCCTTCGCCCGTGCCGGCTGTCGCGTCGTCCTGGCCCGCGACATAGAGGATGCCCTGGGTCAGGCGTTGGCCATAAGCGGTGGCAGGGCTTTAATATGTCTGACAGGCTCCCTGGCCTTCGTGGCCGAGGGCCGTCGGCCCTTGTTGGCCAAAAGAGTGAGGTGAGTAGGAATGACGCGAGAGCAGCGGCGCCGGGCCGTCATCACCGGCATGGGCGCCATCACCCCCCTGGGCAACACGGTGGAGGAGTTCTGGCAGGGGTGCCTCGAAGGTCGTTCGGGGATTGACTACCTGACCCAGTTCGACGCCTCGGCCTATCCGGCGCGCATCGCCGGCGAGGTGAAGGGATTCGATCCCGAGGAGTACATGGACCGCAGGGAGGCGCGGCGCATGGCCCGCTTCTCCCAGTTCGCCGTGGCCGCCGCCCGTCAGGCCATCGAGATGGCCGGCCTGCGGCTGGAGCGGGAGGACCGGGAGCGCATCGGTGTGCTGTTGGGGGTGGGCATCGGTGGCTTCCCCAACGTGGACGAGGGGATGCGGACGGTGGTGCAAAAGGGGGGCATGAGGCTGGACCCCTTCTTTATGGCCAAGATGCTGCCCAACATGGCCGCCGCCCATGTGGCCATGCAGTTCGGCCTCAAGGGCTACAACAACACCGTGACCACCGCCTGTGCCGCTGCCACCCAGGCCATGGGCGATGCCCTGGAGCTGATCCGCAGCGGCAGGGCCGATGTGGTCATCACCGGCGGGGCGGAGGCCGCCCTGTGCGAGCTGGGGCTGGCCGGCTTCGCCGTGATGCGTGCCCTCTCCACCCAGAACGAGCCGCCCCAGAAGGCCAGTCGCCCCTTCGACGCCAAGCGCGACGGCTTCGTGGCGGCGGAAGGGGCAGCCATCTTCGTGCTGGAGAGCCTTGAGCACGCCCTGGCCCGCGGCGCGCCCATACTGGCCGAGCTGGCGGGCTATGCCGCCACCGCCGATGCCTACCACATCGTGGCCCCCTGCGCCGACGGCGACGGCGCTGCCCGCTGCATGCGCCTCGCCCTGCAGGACGCGGGCGTGTCGCCCGAAGAGGTGGACTACATCAACGCCCACGGCACCTCCACACCCCTCAACGATGCCATTGAGACCCTGGCCATCAAGAAGGTGTTCGGCGAGCGGGCCTACCGCATCCCTGTCAGCTCCACCAAGTCCATGATCGGCCACTGCTTCGGGGCGGCGGGTGCCGTGGAGTGCGTGGCCGTCGTCAAGAGCATCGAGGCGGGCTGGCTGCACCCCACCATCAACTATGAGTACCCCGACCCCGAGTGTGACCTGGACTACGTGCCCAACCAGGCCCGCAAGGCCGAGGTGAGGGTGGCGCTGAAGAACTCCTTCGGCTTCGGCGGCCAGAACGCCTGCCTGGTCTTCAAGCGTTTCGAGGAGTAGACTGGCAGCCATGCGGGTGCTGGTGGTGGGCGGGGCAGGCTACGTGGGGTCCTTCGCCGTGCGGGAGTTGTTGGGCCAGGGCCATGAGGTGGTGGTCCTGGACTCCCTGGTCAGTGGACATGCCTCGGCCGTCCCACCTGACGCCGAGCTGGTGGTGGCCGATGCCCGTGACGACGAGGCCCTGGGCAGACTCTTCTCAGCGCGACGCTTGGACGCGGTCATGCATTTCGCAGCCTACACCGTGGCCAGCGAGTCGGTGCTCCACCCCGGCCGCTACTTCGCCAACAACGTCGGCAGCGCCATCTGCCTGCTGAACGCCTGTGTGGCCCACGACGTGGGCCTGTTCGTGTTCAGCTCCAGCGCTGCCGTCTACGGCGCCCCCGAGGACATGCCCATCAGCGAGGACGCGCCTGTCCGCCCCATCAACCCTTACGGCGAGTCCAAGGCCGTGGTGGAACGGCTGCTGCCGTGGTATGGGGCGGCCCATGGCCTTCGCTACATGAGCCTGCGCTACTTCAACGCGGCGGGCGCCGCCGGCCACCTGGGCGAGGACCACCGGCCCGAGACCCACCTGATACCGAGGGTCCTGCAGGTGGCCCTGGGCCAGATGGATGCGGTCCCTATCTACGGCGCTGAGTACCCCACTGCCGATGGCACCTGCGTTCGCGACTATGTGCACGTTGCCGACCTGGCCCGCGCCCACGTCCTCGCCCTGGAGCACCTGGCCCGGGGCGGGGAGAGCGGCGCCCTCAACCTGGGCACAGGACAGGGGTTCTCCAACCTGCAGGTGGTGGAGGCCGCCCGTCGGGTCACGGGCCACCCCATCCCGGTGCGCTGGGAGGCCCAGCGCGCCGGCGACCCGCCGGTGCTGGTGGCCGCGGCGCAGCGGGCGCGGCAGGTCCTGGGATGGGAGCCGAGGCACACGTCCCTGGAGGAGATGGTGGCCTCGGCCTGGGAGTGGCACCGCGCCCACCCTGAAGGCTATCCCGACTGAGGGGGCTTTACAGCACCCCCTTCAGGAGGGGCCAGAGGAGGCCCTCCCACACTCCCCCCACCACCAGCCCAGTCCATAGCAGGGAATGGGGCAGGGCGCCCGCTACCCCGATGACATAGGCCAAGGGGCGCTCCATCCGCACCAGCAGCAGCACCACCGCCCGCCAGAAGGGGCCGAACCAGAGGAGGCAGAGGGGTACCGCCAGCAGCCACACCAGCCACGGCCGCTCGGGCCCCGCCAGCAGCGGTCTCGTCCAGTCCCGCTGCAGGGCCCAGCGGTGGAGCGTCTCCACGGCCTCCTCGCCATCCAGCAGGTAGAGGAAGAGGGCGCAGAGGGGGCCCATGATGGCGGCCATGGCCAGGGCACCGGGCCACTTGCCTAGGGCGGCCACCAGCAGGAAGGGGAGCGGGGCGGCTAGCCAGGCCTCCAGCCGCCAGATGGTGATGGCCACCACCAGCCGCGGCGTCAGATGACGCCGCAGCAGGGAGGCGAGGGAGGGGCGTGCCTCCTGCCGCATCGCCGCCTCGTCAGTCGAGCGGGAACGCCGCCACCCGTTCATAGACGGCACCCGAGGGCAGGAGGTGGCTGCGCATGAGGCTGACCTCCGACAGGGACATTGTAACCGGCGGCACCTTCACCGCCCGGACGGCCCTCTCCAGGGGGACGGCCACCCTGGCCGAGTCCTGGTCCGGCACTCGCGCCAGGGTCAGGTGGGGGCTGAAGGGGCGCTCCTCACGGGGGAAGCGCAGGCGTGACATGTTCTCTTCCACCCTTCGCTGGAGCCCGGCCAAGCGCTGAAGGTCCCCCTGGAGGCCCACCCACAGCACGCGGGGGCCGCGGCGCCCAGCGAAGGTGCCCAGACCGGCGAGGGAGAGGCGCAGGGGCCCGGTGCCGGCCGCAGCCTCCTCCAATGCCCTTAGCAGTTCGTCCAGGCGCGAGGATGGGGTCTCGCCCAGGAACTTGAGGGTCAGATGGATGCCCTGGGGGCGCACCCAGCGCAGGCCCTCCAGCCCCTGGGCCTTGAGGGCTGCCTGGACCGAGGCCAGCGCCTCCAGCACCGGCGGCGGCAGCTCCAGGGCCACGAACAGGCGCCACAGCCCTTCTCTAGCGGCCACAGCCCAGCAACCGTTTGGCGTTCTCTGACCACCGGCAGGCGAGGGCGGGGTCCGGCAGGGAGGCGAGGGCCCGTTCCTGCGATAGCAGCGGGTAGTCGCTGCCGAAGAGCAGACGGTCCCCGTCCACCAGGTCATAGGCAGCGGCCGAATAGAGGAGGGGGACGGCGGCCGTATCGAAGTAGAGGCGACGGCAGACCTCTCCCACCTCGGGCATGGCAGCGAAGAAGGGCAGCCCTCCGCCCAGGTGCGCACCCACCAGCTTCAGGTGGGCATGGTCGACGGCGAAGCGATAGAACTGGGCCAAAGGAAGCCCCTCCTTGCCGGGATAACGGTGCCCCACAGGCTCGCTGACGTGGAACAGCAGCACAAGCCCCAGGCGTCGGGCCACCTCGGCCAGCTCCTCACCCACAGGCCCGCACAGGTCCCACCCCTGGTGGTCGGGACGCAGTTCCCCCAGCCCTCGTGCCCCGGCAGCGGCGCAGCGCTCCGCCTCGTGCCAGGCACCCGGGGCGGCCGGGTTGACGGTGCAGAAGGGGACCAGCCTCCCTCCGCTCTTGGCCGCCCACTCCAGCAGGTAGTCGTTGTGGCGACGGCACAGGTCCTGGTCACGCCAGGCAAAGCCCAGGACCACGCTCACCTCCACCCCCGCCCGTTCCATGCTGGCCAGCAGGTCGGGGGCGGTGGCCAGACGTGACCTGGGGCTGCCGTAGAGCTCGGCGAAGGTGGGGTCAGCCTGCACCAGCCCCTCCCGCCCCTCGACGGCCCAGGGCGGGAAGACGTGGGTGTGGAAGTCGATGACCATCACGAGGCAGTTTAGCGGCCAGGCAGCGGCAGGGCCAGGGGCAAGGTGGGGTGCGTTGTCGCTCGCTTGGGGACGCCCTATAATGTTCCCTGCCAGGGAAGGGGACGTCCTCAACGGCGTTGGCATCGCTGACCGCAGATAGGTTGGCCCAACTGCAGTCGGTGGCGCGGCGGGTGCGCCAGCATATCGTGCGCATGACTGCCGCCGCCGGCTCCGGACACCCTGGCGGCTCCCTTTCCTGCGTGGAGATACTGGTAGCCCTGTATTTCCACGTCCTGCGCCACGACCCCAAGAACCCCTACTGGCCCCAGCGGGACCGCTTCGTCCTCAGCAAGGGGCATGCCACTCCCGCCTATTACGCTGTGCTGGCCGAGGCGGGCTACTTCCCCAGCGATGAGCTGCTGACCTTCCGTCGACTGGGCAGTCGCCTGCAGGGCCACACGGTCATGGGCTGCCCGCCGGGGGTGGAGATGTCGGCCGGTGCCCTGGGCATGGGCCTGTCCTTCAGCGTGGGGCTGGCCCTGGCCGCCCGCCTGGACGGCGCCGACTGGCGTGTCTACTGTCTCCTGTCCGACGGTGACTGCAATGAGGGGCAGACCTGGGAGGCGGCCATGGCTGCCTCTCACCACCGGCTGGACAACCTGACGGCCATCGTGGACTACAACCGCATCCAGAATGATGGCTTCTCGGATTACACCCATTACCGGGGCGAGGACGGCCGCGGCCGCCCCGGCGGCTGGGTGGGGCCCGATGGCTACACGGTCAACATCATGTCCCTGGAGCCCTTCGCCGACAAGTGGCGGGCCTTCGGCTGGCATGTCCTGGAGTGCGACGGCCATGACCTGCCGCAGCTCATAGCGACGCTGGAGGAGGCCAGGGGGCTGCGGGGGAGGCCGACGGTCGTCATCTGCCACACGGTCAAGGGCAAAGGCGTGAGCTTCATGGAGCACAATCCCGCCTTCCACGGCAAGGCGCCCACCGCCGAGCAGGCGGAACAGGCCCTGCGGGAGCTGCAGTGAGATGCAAGACCTCAATTGGAAGGAGCGGCAAGACCTCCTGCTTGTCAAACTGCACGAAAACAAGCTCTCGCTTGGCGAAATGGGCGAACTTTTCCGCAACCTTCAGGTAGCTGTCCGAGGAGCCGCAACGGTATTAGATAAACCGCCGCCCAACAAGAGCGTAGTAGCTGGCAACTTTAGGGAAGGCTCTCTGGAATTCGCAATTCAGGTGATCGGCTGGTCTCCTGACCTCGTGGTTGCGGTGGGCGATACCTTGGTGGATCTTTTGACCCCTTCGCCGGATGCACTGGATTGGGCAAGAGAGTTGTTAATGGTGCTCACAGGATTCGGCCCGTTGATGAGGAAGCTAATACTCGTTTTGCGGCGCCGTCTTGCGCGAAACGTGCAAGATGATTGGCGTCGACTCTTGGAACGTGAGCTGCAGAGGCCAAGTTCCCCTCGTAAAGATGAACTTATAGCAGAGATGGCTGAGAGGTTAGGGGCCGATTATCAGACGGTGGCCGCTGCGGTAAAGGTCGTGGAAGCGATGGATAGAAACAGGAGGCTTTTAGTTGTAGCGGGCGGAGCAACGATCAGCGCGCCTGCATCCAAAAGAACTGTGCACGTGCCGAACAGCCGGCAAGTCGGAGGATTTTGAAGACGCGATAACGGAGCCTTATGTTTCGGACAGGATTAGCGGCAGCCACCCGTGAGGCCCTGGGGCCCACCCTGGTGCGTCTGGCCAGGGAGGGGCTGGACATCGTGGTGGTGGACGCCGACCTGGGCGTCTCCACCACCGCCGCCCAGTTCGGGCGCGAGTTCCCCGAACGCTTCTTCACCATGGGGGTGGCCGAGCAGAACGCCGTGGGCGTGGCGGCCGGGCTGGCCGCTGCCGGCAAGATCGCCTTCGTCAGCTCCTTCGCCGTCTTCATCCCTGGCCATTGCTACGACCAGGTGCGCATGGCCGTGGCCCAGCCCAACCTGAACGTGAAGATAGCCGCCTCCCACGGCGGCATCGTCACGGGCGAGGACGGGGCCTCGGCCCAGTCGCTGGAGGACCTGGCCCTGATGCTGGCCCTGCCCACCTTCCGCGTCGTCGTCCCAGCCGATGTGGTCGAGTGTGCCCAGGCCATCGAGGAGGCGGCCCGCCGCTACGGCCCCTTCTACATCCGCATGGTGCGGCCCAAGGTGCCCGTCATCTACGACGACTCCTACCGTTTTGAGCTGGGTAAGGCCCACCGGCTGCGGGAGGGCGGCGACGTGACCATCATCGCCATAGGCGTGATGGTGCCGGCGGCCCTGGAGGCAGCCGACCTGCTGGCCCGCGAGGGGATCGGCTGCCGTGTGCTCAACATGGCCACCCTGCGCCCTCTGGACGAGGGGGCCATCGTGGCAGCGGCACGGGAGACGGGGGCCATAGTGACGGCCGAGGACCATAGCGTCCACGGCGGCCTAGGGAGCCTGGTGGCCCAGGTGACGGCCCGGGAATGCCCTGTGCCGGTGGCCTGCGTGGGCATGGAGACCTTCGGCACCAGCGGGCGCTGGGACGAGCTGCTGGAGCACTTCCACTTGACGCCGCAGCGGCTGGCCCGCGAGGCCCGACGGCTGCTGGCCCGCAAGCGGGGCGGCTAGTCCTTCATGTAGCCGTTGCCCTCGAACTCCTCGTCCTCTTCGTCCTCCTCGTCCTCCTGGTCCTCGTCGGAATAGACGCCCTCCTCGCGCCCCACCCAGACGGTGACCACGAAGTCCTCGCGCAGGGGGTCAGAGGTGAGGACCAGTCTTTCGTCTATCTCGCCGATAAGCTGGCGGATCTCGTCCTGGGTCAGGCGCTCACTGACCACCAGGGTCGCGTAGACCACCTCGGTACCGTAGTGAAGGTCTACCCGTCCCACCTCGCCCTCGTCCAGCTCGATGGTGTAGCACTCGGAGTAAGGGGTGCGGTACTCGCGCTCGAAATGGAAGCCTCCCATGATGCCTCCTTCCGCCCGGGCTAGGGGCGCACGTGCCCGTTGCCCAGGACGAACCATTTGTAGGTGGTGATCTCCCGCAGGCCCACCGGCCCGCGGGCGATGGTCTTCTGGGTGGAGTCGATGATCTCGGCCCCCAGCCCAAACTGGGCACCATCGGTGAACTGGGTGCTGGCGTTGACGTATACTACCGCCGTGTCCACCTCGTCCAGGAAGCGCATGGCGGCCGAGTAGTCCTCGGTGACGATGGCGTCCGAGTGGCCTGTCCCGAAACGGTCTATGTGCTCCAGGGCCTCGTCCAGGGACCCCACCACCTTCACGGCCGCGACGGGCGCCAGGAATTCATGTCCGAAGTCCTCGGGGGTGGCCGGCCTCAGCTTCAGGCCCTCTATCTCCTGCCCCTCTAGGATGGCCAGGGACTCCGGATCGCAGCGCATCTCGATGCCCTTCTCCGCCCAGATGCGGGCCAGGCGGGGGAGGAAGGCCGACGCCACCTCACGGTGGACCAGCAGGGTGTCCAGGGCGTTGCAGATGGACCAGCGGCGGGTCTTGGCGTTGTCCACCACCCGCAGCGCCTTTTCCAGGTCGGCGGCGCGGTCGACATAAGTATGGCACACGCCGATGCCCCCCACCAGCACGGGCATAGTGGCGTTCTCGGCCACGAAGCGGATCAGCTCGGCCCCGCCCCGAGGCACCATCAGGTCGATGTATTCCCGCATCTTCAGCAGGTGGCCCACCAGGGCGCGGTCGGTGTTCTCCACCAGTTGGACCGCTTCGGCGGGCACGCCCGCCTGGGCGATGGCCCCGCGTATGAGGCGGGCCAGGGCGCGGTTCGAATTGATGGCCTCCTTGCCGCCCCGCAGGATGCAGGCGTTGCCCGCCTTGAGGCAGAGGGAGGCGATGTCCACCGTGACATTGGGCCGGCTCTCGTAAACGGCGGCTATGACCCCCAGCGGCACCCGCCGCCTACCCACCTGCATTCCGTTAGGGAGGGTGCGCATCTCGATGACCTCCCCGACCGGGTCAGGGAGGCGGGCCACGGTGCGCACGTCGGCGGCCATGGCCCGCAGCTTGTCGGGGGAGAGGGCTAGGCGGTCCAGGACGGCCTCCGAGAGGCCCAGGCGCTGCCCCTCCTCCAGGTCGAGGCGGTTGGCCGCCAGGACCTCTTCCTGGCCCTCCTCCAGGGCCCTAGCGATGCCCTCTAGGGCCTGGTTCTTGACGGCGGTGGGGAGTCGGGCCAAGACCTTGGCGGCCTGACGGGCCGCTCGGCCCATGGCCTCCAGCTCCTGGACTGCGGCGGTCATGGGGATGCCTCCAATGCCTCAGCTCCCAGTATATCCCTCGGCAGGGCGGTGGCTGGCCGGGCTAGGCAGTCCTGCTGCCGCTGGCCTTGGGCCTGGCCACCCGGATGCAGCTGCGGCCCGAGAGGCCCAAGAGGAGTCGGGCCTCGGCCTCCGTCTCGGCCGGGACCCAGATCTCGAAGCCTGAACGGCCGCGCCTCATCTGGGCCGGAATGCCTTGGCGACGGAGGGTCTCCTGGCAGCGCTCTGCCTCCTGGCGGGTGGGCGCGCCGGCCACCACCAGCAGGCCCCTCCGACCTCGACCCCTGCCCAGGGGCCAGCGGGGGAGGCCCATCGGGAACAGGCGGCGCATCATGGGCCAGCGCCTCCTCTCGTTGGCAGCGGGCTTACTTGTGCCGGCGCTGCCAGCGGGTCTTCTTCCTCAGCTTCTTGTATTTGTGGCGTCGGATCTTGCGGCGGCGCCACTTGAGCACCGAACCCATGTCTCCTCCTAGGCTCCCTTCCGTGCTATGGGACTGGACGCGGACCGACCTCGCGGCCCCACAGCTACTCCCTCAGCAGGACGAGGTTGTCCCGATGGACTACCTCCTGGCCGTAGGCGTAGCCCAGCACCTCTTCGATGTGGTCAGAGCGGATGCCGCGGATGGCCTCCACCTCACGGGCGCCGTAGTTGGCGATGCCACAGGCGATGCGTCGCCCCTTCTCGTCCAGGACGGCCACCACGTCGCCGCGCTGGAACTGGCCCTGGACGGCCTTGACCCCCGCCGGCAGGAGGCTGGCACGCCCGCTGCGCAGGGCCCGTGCTGCCCCCTCGTCCACCACGATGCTACCACGCAGCGAGAGACCGGCCAACAGCCAGCGCTTACGGCCCTCCAACCGGTCCACCGCCGCCGGGAAGAGGGTGCCCAGCTCCTCCCCCGTGGCCAGGCGGACCAGGACGTCCCGCTCCCGCCCGTGGGCGATGACCACATCGGTGCCCGAGGCGGTGGCGAGCCGCGCTGCCTGCAGCTTGGTCACCATGCCTCCGCGGCCCTGGCCGTGGGAGTCCTGCGCCAGCCTCTCTATCTCCTCGTCTATGCGCTCCACCCGCCGCAGGGGCCGGGCCTCGGGGTCCAGGTAGGGGTCGGCGGTGTAGAGGCCGTCGGTGTCGGTCAGCAGCACCAGTAGGTCGGCCTCCACCAAGTTGGCCACCAGGGCCGACAGGTTGTCGTTGTCGCCGATGGTGGCGCCCTCTATCTCCTCCACCGCCACCACGTCGTTCTCGTTCACGATGGGGACCACCCCCAGCTCCAGCAGGGCCAGCAAGGTGTTACGGGCGTTCAGGTAGCCCTGCCGGTCGGCCAGGTCGCGACGGGTCAGGAGGGTCTGGGCGACGGTGATGTCGTGCCAGGCGAACAGCTGTTGGTAGGCGTTCATCAGGTCGGTCTGGCCCACCGCTGCCAGCACCTGCCGTTGGGGTATGTCGCGCCTCTCCCGGGCCTGGCCGAGGCGGTGGCGCCCGGCGGCGATGGCCCCCGAGCTGACGACGATGACCTGGGCGCCCATGCGCTGGAGGCGGGCTACCTGGCCCACCAGGGCCGCCATCACCTCCAGGTCCAGGCGGTCGCCGCCGGCGGTGAGGACGTTGGTGCCCAGCTTGGCCACCAATCGCCGATAGCGCAGGGGCGGAAGGTCACCGATGCGCCCTTCCTGCAGGGGAGACACCGTGGGCTTCACCTGCATCCTTCGCACGGGCGCCCGCAGGCACAGCGCCCGCGGGCGCCTTTAGCTCGGCAATCATATTAACATCTGCCGCTGTGCAGAGGAAGGCTATCGCCAAGGGGGCGTCTGTGCTAGAATGCTGCCCTCTAAGCCAATCCGTGCATAGCGGACATCCATAGTGTCCCGTTTATTGCGTCCGGCCAGGATGATAGCTTTCCGCCACGATTTCGCAAATCCTGGAAGCCTCCTCGTCCCCCATACCTCGTCCAGGTGACTGAAAAACCAGGTAGAGGAGCTTCTCTACCGCCTCCTCTCCGCAAAACGCCTCCACCACCTTCGCCCTTCTGTTCACCCCCTTGGCCAGCCGCTCCAGCTGGTCCGTGGTGTAAAGGTATTGCCGGATGGCCTTGGGATGACGGAGGAACGCCAGGAGGGCATCGGCTCCGGCCTTCCAGCGGGCCACAGTCCTGGCATATCTCCTGCCCCAGCGCTGCCGGAGCTTCTGCAACGCCTCCCTGGCCTCCGCTTCGTTTCCGCGCGGTAGACCTGCTTGAGGTTCTGGGCCAACGCCTCCCGGTCCGCCTTCCGAGACCTGTCCAGCGCATCCCGCACGGCTTGCAGGACGCAGAGCTGCCAATGGGCCTCGGGAAAGACCCTCCTTAGCGGCTCCTCCAGGCCGGGAAGGTCGTCGGTGATGAAGGTCCGCACCCTTGAGACCCCACGCCGTCGGAGGCCCTTGAGGGCCTCCTCCCAATTCCGGGCGCCCTCGCCTTCCGCCTCAAGAGGCCAGAAGCCCAGGACCTCCCGGCGTCCGTCGGGCCTGATCCCTAGGGCCACATACACCGGCCCCTCCGTCCGTCCTCCCCCGGCGGACGGAGAGGAAGGTCCCGTCCAGGAACACCACATGATACTCCCCCCCAAGGGGCCTCTTTCGCCAGGCCTTGACCTCCTCCGCGGTGACGGCAATGAGGCGGGAGACGCTCTGCCGGGAGTAGAAGGCCCCGTAGACCTCTTCCAGGAAGCGGGGATGTCCCTGGCGCTCACCCCCAAGGCTTAAAGGGTGAGGAGCCCTTGGGAAAGCCCCAGCGAGGCACGCTTCCTATAAGGAAGGATCCCCGGACGGAAGCCCCCGCACGCGGGGGACCTTGATGCCCTCCAGGGCCCGGCGAGGGTGAGGAGGTGGCGGGTGTAGCAGCCGTTGGCCTTGGGTAGGATGTCGCTTAAGGCAAATGTCCTGCTCCTACCGCATCTGGTGCTCCAGGAGCTTCCGGACCATCCCCCTGGGCTCCTCCTCCAACTGGTTCAAGAGGGTTTTTACTGCGGACTCCTTTCCGCATGGTGGCCTTCCCCCTTTCCGGAAGGTTTCCCTCTGGGAAGGCTACCATGCTGTCTCGCAGATACACTTCCTAAGACGCTACCCGGGGATGCGATCTGAGGCGCCTGAGATGGGCGCCTCCTGCTAGTATATGGCCTCCTCCTGGTAGGTGCCGAAGACGTGGCGCATGACGTCGCAGATCTCGCCCAGGGTGCAGTAGGCCTTGACGGCCTCGATGAGGTGGGGCATGACGTTCTCCTGCCCCCGGCAGGCCTGCTCCAGCCGCCTGAGGCAGCGGG
>DATLZD010000014.1:0-12089 GCA_035574155.1 Dehalococcoidia bacterium
GCTGGACCTGCTGGGGGTGCCGGGGCAGTTCGAGGCCGGGGCCCTGGGCTACGCCCTGTTCACCAACCTCAAGTGGGACGACGAGGAGTACAACTTCCTCAAGATGCGCAACCAGCTGGGCCTCCGGGAGGCCTTCGCCCAGAGAGACCGCCTCTGGGCCCAACTCGGCTTCGAGTAAGGGACATCAGGCCCCTTGTAGGCCCCACGTCCTGGCGGGCGGAGTTGGCCGCGGCAGCGCCTGTCCCTTACAATACGCCTGCCCATGGACGAAGAGGCGCTGCGGCGACTGCTCCTCTCGGTGCAGCGGGGCGAGACGACCGCGGATGAGGCCCTGCAACGTCTGCGTCGCCTACCCTATGAGGCCCTCGGGTTTGCCACCCTGGACCACCACCGCGCCCTGCGCAAGGGTTTCCCTGAGGTGGTCCTCGCCCAGGGCAAGACGCCCCAGCAGGTGGCCGAGATCTCCGCCCGCCTGGCCAGCCATGGGTCCCTGCTGGTGACCCGCGCCTCGCCGGAGCATTACCAGGCCGTCAGCCAGCTCCTGCCCGAGGTCACCTATCATGAGGTGGCCCGCTGCATCACCCTGGGTGGTCCCCGCCAGCCGCTACGGTCGGGGGTGACGGTGGTCTGCGCCGGCACCGCCGACCTGCCCGTGGCCGAGGAGGCCCGCGTCACGGCCGAGATGCTGGGCTCCCAGGTCTCCACCCTTTACGACGTGGGTGTAGCCGGCGTCCATCGCCTGCTGGACAGGCTGGACCTGCTCATGTCCTCCCATGTCGTGGTGGCGGTGGCAGGGATGGAGGGCGCCCTGCCCGGGCTGGTGGCGGGGCTGGTCCCCTGCCCGGTCATCGCGGTCCCCACCTCAGTGGGATACGGCGCCAGCTTTAAGGGGCTGTCGGCCCTGCTGACGATGCTCAACGCCTGCGCGCCGGGCCTGGCCGTGGTCAACATCGACAACGGCTTCGGGGCCGGCTATCTGGCCGGCGTCTTCAACCGCATGCTGTGGGAGGCCCGTGAGGGCCGCTGAGCCGTGGCGACCGTCGCCTTCCTGGACTGCTTCTCTGGCATCGCCGGCGACATGTTGCTGGGGGCGATGGTGGACGCTGGCCTGTCGCTGGAGGAGCTGGCCGCAGAGCTGTCCCGCCTGCCCCTCTCGGGCTACCGCCTGAGGGACCAAGAGGTCCGCAGGGCGGGGCTGCGGGCCACGCTGGTTACGGTGGAGGTGACGGAACCACAGCCGCCCCGCTACCTGCCCGATATCCTGTCCATCATCGACGCCTCGTCCCTGCCCGAAGAGGACAAGGAGAGGGGCAAGAGCGTCTTTCGGCTGCTGGCAGAGGCCGAGGGGCGGGTCCACGGCCTTCCCTCCGAGGGGGTCCGCCTGCACGAGGTGGGGGCGGCCGATGCCATCGTGGACGTGATGGGCGCCGTGGTTGGCCTGCGGCTGTTGGGCGTCCGGCGGCTCTATGCCTCGCCCCTGCCGCTGCCGGTGGGCGAGCGGGAGGGGATGCCCCTCCCCGCCCCGGCCGTGCTGCAGGTGCTGGCCACCGTCAACGCCCCTACCCGCCCCTCTCAGGGCGCGACGGCGGAGCTGGTGACCCCCACCGGCGCCGCCATCGTGGCCGCCCTGGCCCACTTCCGCCAGCCCGCCCTGCGTCTGCGGGCGGTAGGCTATGGCGCCGGCGCCGCCGACCTGGCCGGCCGCCCCAACGTCCTGCGCCTCTGGCTGGGGGAGGAAGACGAGGACGGGGCCCCATGCCTGGTACTGCTGGAGACCAACCTGGACGATATGACAGGTGAGGTGTTGGCCCACGTGCTGGAGCGGCTCCTTGCCCTTGGCGTCAACGACGCCTGGCTGACGCCGGTGCAGATGAAGAAGGGGCGGCCGGGGGCCGTGCTCTCGGTCCTCTGCCCCGAGGGCCTGGAGGAGGAGGCGGTGCGCCTCCTGCTGAGGGAGACCACTACCCTGGGGGTGCGCAGGCAGCCGGTGGGGCGCTGGGAGGCGCCGCGGGAGACCTTCAGCTTCCAGAGCAGCCTGGGCCCGGCCGCCGTCAAGGTGAAGCGCCTGCCGGGGGAGCCGCCCCGGGCGGAGCCGGAGTTCGAGGTGTGTCGTCGCCTGGCCGCGGCGTCGGGCCTACCGCTGCTGGAGGTCTACCGCATCGTCCAGCGGGAGGGGGAGAGGCTGCTCAGGGGGCAGGGGCCGCCGTCGTCTGGCGGTGGGGGCCGTAGAGGGCCTTCCAGCGCGCGAAGCCCTCGGCGGGGTCGCCCCAGCGGGCCATGAAGCGCCTGGCTGCCTCGGCCCCTGCCTGCCACAGTCGCTCCCTCTCCTCGGGCCCCAGGTCGAAGCGGGTGGAGGGCAGGTCCAGGCAGTCGATGGCCACCGTCCGCTCCCAGTGCCCCCGGGACAGGTAGGCCCGGTCCAGGGCCGAGGCCATGCTGTGCCAAAGGGCCTCCAGGAACTGGCTGACGTCCTGCACCTCGTGCACCTCGCCGGGGCAAGTGGTGCAGTCTTCGGCCGTCTGAGGGCAGATGGTCAGGCCCAGGGCCGGCCAGGCCGGCTCCTCCCCTGCCGGCGGGTCCAGCAGCCACAGCGGGTAGTTGCTGAGGACGCTCCCATCCACAACGAGGTGGGTGCGTCCGCTCCCCTTGTCCACCAAGGGCACCGGCGTGAAGAGCACCGGCACGCTGGCGCTCATGCGCAGGGCCAGGGCGATGGACATCTGGTCGGGGTCGTAGCCGAAGCGGGCCACGTCCTGGGGCAGCACCAGCAGGCTGTGGGCGGTGATGTCGGCGGCCACCACCTGCAGACGGTAGCGACGGCGGGACCCGGGGCCCACCTTGGGGGCAGTGGGGTCGTAGAGGAGGTCCCCGAAGGTGCGGACCCCAGGCGGCAGGTTCTCGTCCACCAGCTCCGCCAGCCGACGACCGCTGTAGATGCCGAACTCCAGGAAGAAGCCCAGGGGGTTGTGGGCCACCAGCGACAGGCCGGAAGTGGCCCGCCGCAGGGGCGGCAGGGCCCGCAGGGGGGAGAGGGCCAGGCGGACCAGGCGCGAGGTCCAGCGCTCCAGACGTCCCTCCCAGCGCAGGTCCGTCAGGTCACCCAGCCTCACCCGCCCCAGGACGTCCCGCACCTCCCGCGCCGACATCCCCGCCGCTACGAAGGCGGCCACGATGGCCCCGCCGGAGGTGCCAGCCACCCGTTCCCACCTCCAATAGCGCTCCAGCTCGGACAGTGCCCCCAGCAGGGCGATGCACTTGACCCCGCCGCCGCTGAAAGCGGCATCGGCCCGCTGTCTCTCGTCCATGCCCGCCGCCTGGACGTGACCCATTCTCGCTGGGGATACGTCTGTGCGCCAACGTAGGATCGGCACCCCCGTCCCTCGGGACAGGGCGCCGACGGCGTCAGGAGGAGAAGCCCAGGCCACGCTCGCGCAGGCTGACGTAGCCGCCGCGGGCCAGCACCAGATGGTCCAGGACCTCGATGCCCAGCAGCTCGCCGGCCATCACCATTTGACGGGTCACCGCCACGTCCTCGCGGCTGGGCTCGGGGTCGCCCGAGGGATGGTTGTGGACCACCACGATAGCCGGACAGCCCTCCCGCACTGCCTCGCGGAAGACGTCGGCCACGCGCACCTGGGCGCTGTTGACGGTACCCTTGTAGACCTCCGGCACCCCCAGCACGTGGTTACGGGTGTTAAGGAGCACCACCCGTAGGTGCTCCTGCTCCAGAAGGGCCATATCGGCCAGGAGCAGGTTGGCCACGTCCTTGGGGGAGCGGACGACGGGCCGTTCCTCGGGGGCGGAAGCCAGCAGCCGCCTGCCCAGCTCCAGGGCGGCCTTCACCTGAGCGGCCTTGGCCTCGCCCATGCCATGCTCGGCGCACAGCTCGCCGAAGGAGGCCCGGGCCAGGCCCGCCAGGCCACCCCACCGGGCTAGCAACCGCGTCGCCAGAGCGATGGCGCTCTCCCGCCCGGAGCCCACCCGCAGCACGATGGCCAGCAGCTCAGGGTTGGAGAGGCCACCGGCGCCCAGCTGACGCAGCCGTTCGCGCGGGCGTTCGTTGGCGGGCAAGTCGCGGATGCGCAGGTGGTACTCCGGGCCCGCCATCTCTACTGGGGTATCTTCAAGCGGTCACCGGGCCGTATGACCGGGTTGAAATAATCGATGTTGTTCCAGAAGGCGATGGCCTGGGCCTGGTCAAGGGTGCCCACGCCTGGCCTCGGAAACCTCTCGGCGATGGTGAGGAGGGTGTCGCCGGGCTGGACTTCGTAGTCCACGAAGTTGGGCAGGGCGGGAGTGGGCGCCGGCGAAGGCGTGGGCGTGGGTGAAGGCGTTGGCGTGGGTGAGGGCATTGGTGTAGGCGTAGGCGTAGGCTGCTCCCCCTGGGCCGCCGGCGGCGGCCGCATCTGGCCGGTGAGGGGCTCCCCAGGCCCTGACTCTCCGGGGAGGGAAGGTGGACTCACCAGCAGCCAGATGGCTATGCCCGCCCCCACCAGCAGCGCCAACAGCGAGCCGCGGTAGACGGCTCCCGAGGGGGCGGCGCGCGCCGGGCTCAGGCACTCGCGACAGAAGGGGCGGGCGCCGCCGCCGTGGGCCTGGCAGTAAGGGCGGTGGCAACGGACGCAGCGGCGCTCAGCCACCCGCCCGCAGGAGTAGCACTCCATCGGTCAGGGAGAGTATAGCCCCCCAGGGCCAGGGCGGGAAGGCGTCTCACTTCAGCTCGACGACGGCCCCTGCCTCCTGCAGTTTCTTGGCGATGGCGTCCGCCTCCTCCTTGGAGACCCCCTCCTTGATGTTGGTGGGAGCGCTCTCCACCAGGTCCTTGGCCTCCTTGAGGCCCAGGCCCGGTACTGCCTCCCGCACCGCCTTGATGACGTTGATCTTGTTGGGGCCGATCTCCTTCAGGAAGACGGTCCACTCCGTCTTCTCCTCGGCCGGGGCGGGGGCCTCGGTCGGGGCAGCGGCGGGAGCCGGCCCGGCGGCCACCGGCGCGCTGGCCACGGCCACCGGGGCCACGGGCGAGATGCCGAACTCCTCCTGCAGGCGCTTGTTCAGGTCGCGCAGCTCCAGCAGGTTCATCTGCTTGATGAGCTCCAGGACCTGCTCCACCCGCTCGGAACTGGTGGTGACCATCCTCGCACCTCCTACTCTTTAGGCCTTTCCTTCCTCCAGCTGGCGTGCACGGGCCTCGATGAGGGAAGGCAGCTCCGCCAGCAACGACTGCAGGTTGACGGCCAGCTCCTGCAGCGGCGCCTCCAGCAGGCCCACCAGGGTGACCAGGGGCGACTGGAGGCGGCCGGCCACCTCGGCCAAAAGCTGGGGCCGCGGCGGCAGGGAGACCAGTTCCTTGAGGTCCTGGGGGCCCAGCACGGAGCCGTCCAGCACGGCACCCCTCACCACGAAGGAGGGAGGGGCGGTGCGGGCATACTCGTCCAGGGCCTTGGCCGCCTCCACCGGGTCGCCATAGGCGAAGGCGATGGCGGTGGGGCCTTCCACCACCTGCATTACCTGGGGACGGCCGGCCTGTTCCGCCGCCAGCCGCAGGAGGGTGTTCTTCACCACCTTCAGCTCCAGGCCGGCCTGGCGCAGCCGACGACGCAGGTCGTTCATCTCGGCCACCGTCATGCCGGTGAAGCCGGTGCTGATGGCCAGGGTGGCCCGCTGGAGGCGCTCCCTGAGCTCCTCCACGGTCCGCACCTTCTCCGGCCTGGGCATGTCTGCGACCCTCCTGAAATGACTGGCGGCGTCCCCCGCCCGTCGGGGCGAAAGACGCCGCCCTGGTTTGCAGCCAGGGACAGTGCCCGTCCGCCTCGACGGGCCCCCGCCCGTGGGCGGGGATTAAGCCCCCTTGGGGGCACCCGCTTTCTGCGGCGTATGGCAGCACCTGTCATTGTAGGGTCCCACCGGCGGACTTTTCAACCGCCTGTGCTGGCCGCCCAGGGAAGAGGGGGCAGCCAGGGCTGGCCCACTCCCCCGACCCACCTGGTGGGGGACGAGCGGGGCCGTTGACTTGTCTTCGGTGGGGGCCATATACTTAGCCGTGGTGCCGCCCTGCGGGGCGGCCTTGGCCTTTGGCCGAGGCTGGGGCCGAAGTGGCGCAATGGGTAGCGCAGGCGATTTGTAATCGCCCGGTTGCGGGTTCGAGTCCCGCCTTCGGCTCCAGGGCAACAAGGGACGCGTGGCGGGGTGGGTGAGCGGCTAAAACCACCTGGCTGTAAACCAGGCGCCCTGAGATGGGCTACGCAGGTTCGAATCCTGCCCCCGCCACCAGCTGAATACGGGGCCCACATAGCTCAGGTGGTAGAGCACGCCCTTGGTAAGGGCGAGGTCGCCGGTTCGAGTCCGGCTGTGGGCTCCAGCCCGACGGAGTGGAGCAAGACGGGAGGCCCTTCTCGACAGCAGCCCGTCCCCTGAGGAAGGGCAAAATCCACCAGGAGGACCCAGGATGGCGAAGCAGAAGTTCGTGCGCACCAAGCCCCACGTCAACGTGGGCACCATCGGCCATATCGACCATGGCAAGACCACCCTCACCTCGGCCATCACCAAGGCCCTATCGCTGCGGGGGCTGGCCGAATACCGCGACTTCTACAGCATCGACAAGGCGCCCGAGGAGCGGGCACGGGGCATCACCATCGCCATCGCCCACGTGGAATACGAGACGGAGAAGCGGCACTACGCCCACATCGACTGCCCCGGCCACGCCGACTACATCAAGAACATGATCACCGGCGCTGCCCAGATGGACGGCGCCATCCTGGTGGTGGCCGCCAACGACGGCCCCATGCCCCAGACCAGGGAGCACGTCCTCCTGGCCCGCCAGGTGGAGGTGCCGGCCATGGTCGTCTTCCTCAACAAGGTGGACATGGTCGACGACCCTGAGCTGCTGGACCTGGTGGAGCTGGAGGTCCGCGACCTCCTCAACAAGTATGGCTACCCCGGCGATGAGGTGCCCGTCATCCGTGGCAGCGCCCTCAAGGCCATGGAGTCCAGCAGCACCGACCCCGATGCGCCGGAATACCAGTGCATCTGGGAGCTGATGCGGGCCCTGGACGAGTACATCCCCGAGCCGGTGCGGCCTCGGGACAAGCCCTTCCTGATGCCCATCGAGGACGTCTTCGGCATCAAGGGCCGCGGCACGGTGGTCACCGGGCGTGTGGAGCGGGGCGTGCTCCGTCCCGGCGACGAGGTGGAGATCGTCGGCTTCTCCTACGACGTCCGGCGCACCGTGGCCACCAGCGTGGAGATGTTCCGTAAGATCCTGGACGAGGCCCTGCCCGGGGACAACGTTGGCGTCCTCCTGAGGGGCGTGGAGCGGGACGAGGTGGAACGGGGCATGGTGCTGGCCGCCCCTGGCTCCATCAAGCCCCACACCAAGTTTGAGGCCCAGGTCTACGTGCTCACCAAGGAAGAGGGTGGCCGCCACACCCCCTTCTTCAGCGGCTACAAGCCCCAGTTCTACATCCGCACCACCGACGTCACCGGCACCGTCGTCCTGCCCCAGGGGGTGGAGATGGTGATGCCCGGCGACAACGTGAACCTGACGGTGGAGCTGATGTACCCGGTGGCCCTGGAGGAGGGCATGCGCTTCGCCATCCGTGAGGGCGGGCGCACCGTGGGCGCCGGGGTCATCACCAAGGTCGTGGAGTAGGGGGTAGCGCCCGGGCCTATGGCCAAGAAGAAGGGGGACCGCATCGTCATCCACCTGGCCTGCACCGAGTGCCGGCGGCGCAACTACACCACCAGCAAGAACCGCCGCAACGACCCGGACCGGTTGGAGCTGCGCAAGTACTGTCCGCGCTGCCGACGCCATGTGGCCCACCGCGAGGCACGCTAGGTGTAGAATGGTGCTGGCTGGGAAGGGAGCAGCATGAACCGCGCCCTGAGGCGACACCCCATCGTCACCAGGCAGGCGCCCAAGGGGCGCCCGCCGCGGCTGCCTGGCCGGCCGCCGACCGGCCCCCGGCCGGCGCGCGGCGGCCTGCGTTTCCTGCCCCAGTTCGCCGTCGAGGTCTGGTCGGAGCTCAAGAAGGTGACCTGGCCCTCGCGGGAGACCACCTTCCACCTGACGGTGGTGGTGGTCGTGGTGGCGGTGGCCCTGGGCGCCGTCCTGGGCGGCGTCGACGCCGCCTTCGCCTGGCTCATCGAGAAGCTGCTCCTCAGTCGCAGCCTCTTCGGCTAAAGGCCCATGCCACCGGCCGGCCCTAGGCAGAGGGGAGAGGGAAGGGATATGGCGCGTCGCAGGCGGAGCGAAGAAGCAACGGCGCCGGAGCGGCCCCAGGCCGAAGGCGAGGCCCGTGCCCGCAAGCAGTTGGAGGGCCTCACCGACGAGGAGATATTCGACCCCTCCCGCCGTTGGTACATCATCCACACCTACTCAGGGTATGAGGAGAAGGTGAAGGCCAACCTGGAGAACCGGATCCGCTCCCTGGATGCCGGCGACCTCATCTTCCACGTGCTGGTGCCGGAGGTGGACGAGATCGAGATCCGCGAGGGGCAGCGGCGCACCGTCCAGCGCAAGCTCTTCCCTGGCTACATCATCGTCCAGACCATCGACCTGAACAACGCCTCCACGCCGGAGGAGCGGGAGCGGGCCGAGAGGGCGTGGTTCGTCATCCGCAACACGCCTGGGGTGACAGGGTTCGTGGGGTCGGGCACCCAGCCGGTGCCCCTGGACGAGAAGGAGCTGCGCAACATCGTCCGCCAGATGCGCTCCGAGGAGCCGCGGGTGAAGGTGAGCTTCCAGGTGGGGCAGTCGGTGCGCATCATCGACGGGCCCTTCCAGGACTTCATCGGCACCGTGGAGGAGATCAACCTGGAGAAGGGGAAGGTGCGGGTGCTGGTCTCCTTCTTCGGGCGCGACACGCCCGTGGAGCTGGACTTCATGCAGGTCGAGCGCCTGTAATCTCCCGTCAAGGTGGCGCCATGGCCAAGAAGGTGCGTGCGGTCGTCAAGCTGCAGCTGGAGGCAGGCAAGGCCACGCCTGCCCCGCCGGTGGGGCCGGCCTTGGGCCAGCACGGGGTCAACATCATGGCCTTCGTCAAGGAATACAACGAGCGGACCGCCTCCATGGTGGGCAGCGTGGTGCCAGTGGAGATCACCATCTATGAGGACCGCTCCTTCACCTTCGTCCTGAAAACGCCCCCCGTCTCCGATCTCATCAAGAAGGAGCTGGGCCTCGAATCGGGCTCGGCCAACCCCAAGAGGGACAAGGTGGGGCGCCTCACCCGCGAGCAGCTGCGGCGCATCGCCGAGGTGAAGATGAAGGACCTCAACACCAGCGACATCGAGGCCGCCATGCGTATGGTGGCGGGCACCGCCCGCTCCATGGGCGTCGAGGTGGCTGATTAGGAGGTCGAAGCATGGCCAAGCGGGGCAAGAAATACCTTACGGCGCGGGCGCAGGTGGACCGCACCCGCACCTACACCCCCCAAGAGGCCATCGAGCTGCTGAAGCGGGTCTCCTACGCCCGCTTCGATGAGACGGTGGAGCTGCACGTGCGCACCACCCTTGACCCGCGCCACGCCGACCAGCAGCTACGCAGCTCCGTCGTCCTGCCCCACGGACTGGGCAAGCAGGTGCGGGTGCTGGTGTTCGCCGAAGGCGAGGCGGCCCGCATCGCCCAGGAGGCGGGGGCCGACTACGTGGGCAGCGACGACCTCATACGTCGCATCGAGGGCGGTTGGCTGGAGTTCGACGTCGCCCTCGCCACCCGCGACGTCATGGGCAAGGTCTCGCGCCTAGGTCGCGTCCTGGGGCCCAGGGGCCTCATGCCCAACCCCAGGGCCGGCACCGTGGTGGATCCCGAAGACCTGCCCCGGGCCATCCGCGACGCCAAGCAGGGCCGGGTGGAGTTCCGCCTGGACCGCACCGCCCTCCTGCACATCCCCTTCGGCAAGCTCTCCTTCCCCACCCAGGCGCTGCTGGAGAACCTGGCGGCTGTGGTGGAGGCCATCCAGAGGGCACGGCCCCCCGGAGCCAAGGGGCAGTTCATCCGCGCCATGACCATCACCAGCACCATGGGGCCCGGCATCAAGCTGGACCTCTCGGCCACCCTCTCCCTGCCCCAACTGGTAGCCGTCTAGGCCCGACACCTGCCGGTGGCGCCCTCTTCCCCGCCCGCCGGAACCGGAGGGGGTCTCCCGTCTATGGCCCCCATTTGCAGTGGGCCTGTCCCTGGGGTATGAATTAGGGAGACCTGCTAGGAGGTGTAGGCATGGACATGGGCATAGGCGGGCGGGTGGCACTGGTGACGGGGGCCGGTCGCGGCATCGGCCGGGCCATCTGCCTGGCGCTGGCCGCCGAGGGGGTCAGGGTGGCGGTGAACGACATCTTCCAGGAGCGGGCGGCCCAGGTGGCGGAGGCCATCCGCCAGGGCGGCGGCACGGCCATCGGCGTTGCCGCCGACGTTACCGACCAGGCCCAGGTGGAGGCCATGGTGCAGCACGTGCAGGAGGCCCTGGGTCCGGTGGAGATCCTGGTCAACAACGCTGGCGTGCCGGTGCCGCTGGAGGGCACCGATCCGGGCATGGAGATGCCCTTCGTCCAGTCGGACCGAGCCCATTGGGACCGCGTCATGCACCTCAACACCTACGGCACCCTTTACTGCACGCGCATAGTCCTGCCGAGCATGATCGAGAGGCGGTGGGGCCGCATCGTCAACATCACGTCCGACGCTGGGCGGGTGGGCGCGCCGAAGGAGGCCCCCTACTCCATGGCCAAGGCTGGGATCATCGGCTTCAGCAAGGCCCTGGCCAAGGAGGTGGGCCGCTACTGCATCACCGTCAACTGCGTGGCACCGGGGGCCACCGAGACGGAGGGCGCCCAGGACTGGCTCAAGACCCACCGGGAGCGCATCATGCCCCTCTACCCCATGGCCCTGGGCCTGGGCCGCCTGGGCCTGCCCGAGGACATCGCCAACGCCGTCGTCTTCTTCGCCTCCGAGAGGGCGGCCTGGATAACGGGGCAGGTGCTCTCGGTCAACGGCGGCGCGGTCATGTCCGATTGACGCCCGGCCCAACGGCCGGCCCGGCAAGATCCCCTCGCGGGCATCCCGAGGGACGGGCCCTGGAGGAGGCTAACGGGCGGAGGGGTCGTCCAGGGTGGAGGCCACGGGCCCGCCGCCCTCGAAGGCCAGCCCCGGCCGGGGCTGGACGATGGTCTGGGGAGCGGGGGCCTTCTCCCGTTCCCTTTCCCCCTCGGGGCGAGGGGCTTGGGGCGGGCTGGGCTGAGGGAGGGCCGGCTCCTGGCCGGGGGGCGCTTCCAGGAGGGCCTTTAGCTCCTCGCCCTCCAGCGTCTCCTTCTCCAGGAGGGCCTGCACCAGCTGGTCCAGCTTGGCCCGGTTCTCGGCCAGCACCCGCTTGGCGGTGTGGTAGGCGTGGTCTATGATCTGGCGGACCTCTTCGTCGATCTCCTCGGCGATCTTCTCGGAGTAGTTGCGCTGCTCGGCTATCTCCTTGCCCAGGAAGATAAGCTCCTCCTTGCGGCCGAAGGTGCGGGGGCCCAGCCGCTCGCTCATGCCGAACTGGGTGACCATCTGGCGGGCCAGGCGGGTGGCCCGCTCCAGGTCGTCCTGGGGGCCGGTGGTGAACTCCCCGAACACCATCTCCTCGGCCACCAGCCCCCCCAGCATGGCCGCCAGCATGTCCTTGAACTGGGACTTGGTGTAAAGGTGGCGGTCCTCCTCGGGCAAGAAGCGGGTGAATCCGCCGGCCATGCCGCGAGCGACGATGCTTATCTTGTAGGGCGGGTCGGCGTTGGGCAACACATGGGCCACCAGGGCGTGGCCGGCCTCATGGTAGGCCACGATCTGGCGCTCCTTGGGCCCCATGACGCGGCTCTTGCGCTCGGGCCCGGCGATGACCCGGTCCACCGCCTCGTTGAACTCGGACATGCCGATGCGCCGCTTGCCGCGGCGGGCGGCCAGGATGGCCGCCTCATTGACCAGGTTGGCCAGGTCGGCCCCCGAGAAGCCAGGCGTCTGCTTGGCCAGCACGTCCAGGTCCACGTCCTTGTCCAGGGGCTTGCCGCGGGCGTGCACCTCCAGGATGGCACGGCGGCCCCTGACGTCGGGCCGGTCCAGGACCACCGAG